>JBKEAG010000024.1:0-3078 GCA_047972025.1 Moheibacter sp. | reverse complement strand
CTTTTACAAAGTTTTGGTTTGATTTTACGATTGAGATTTTGCCTCCGACTGCGCAGGGGCAGGTGGATGTGTCCAATAATTCTTTTTTGCCGTCTATTTGGAAGGGCGATGTGTCTTGCCATTTGATGGGCGATGGGGAACAGCCGGATTTGGTTATGGTGCAGATTCCGAATGGTTTGATGTTGACATTGGGCTGTTTGTCTTGTTCGGTGGCTTGTAGTCTTCTTTGGATTTTCATAAAGGTTTGACTCGTTACGGTCAAAGGGGCTGGGGTTGTGCCTTTGTCGCATTTTAGTTGGGTGCTGTCGGTGACTGGGTGGGGCATGGGGTTAGTTTTTGAGTTTTTTATCCAAATAAATCATTCCAAAATCCTTTTCTGTTTCTATTCTCTTGATATATTTTAAATTGTTCTTCTTCAAAAGAAGTCCATTCTTCAAAGGTGTAATTTTTACCTTGATAGGTTTTGTAAACACTTTTTGATTCAGAAGTTATTAAAACATTACTTTTAGTTGTTATAGAAGCCAAACCAGCTTCACCAAACTTATTTTTTATCCAACTTTCATTTTCTATAATAGGATATATGACTTTTTCATCTTCGGGATAATTTGTTTTTATAATATTGGTATAACTCATTATAGTTAATGAAATACGCATAAGTATTAAGGATTTTCATAGAAAAAACATATACTTCTTCACCACTATCTTCAATAAAAGAATATTTGTATTTTATTTTCATTAGAAGTTCAACATCAGATAGTTTGTCAATTTCTAAAAATAAGTTTTTACTATCTTCATCTGAAAAGTTATTTACATTTTTTATTGCCCACTTAGACAATTGTTTCCTTATTTCTTTTAATTGTTCAGATGAGAATTGTTTCGGATTGGGATTAATAATCTGATATTTGGTAATGCATTCACATCCCTTTTCTATCTTTTCATCAATATTTATTGGCATTCCATTGTCTCTAACCAATTCGTAACCATTTTGTGTTTTACAAACTTCGTTTTTCATATTTTGATTTAATTTTAGACACCCAGCCAAAATGAAAATTAGTACTGAGGCGGATTTTTTAATGATTGATTTCATTTGTCTTATTTGAATATTTTGAAAGTCTTTTTATAATCAGATATAAGACGAATGTCATCAGAATAGTAGTAATAATCAGAGGTGGAATATCTTTGGTTTGCATATCATTATAACATCCGTACTCATAGAAATATTTCCAAATATTTTGTTCTCGAAGAAAATTTTCACTAAGAAACAATATGGATAAATATGCAAGAACAAAGCAGCAAGTGGGAAGACAAATAGAAATAATAAATATTGAAAAAAATAATCTTTTTCTTTCTTTCACAAAATCTTTGATAAAGAAAAAAACTAAATATCCAAAAATTATTATATACAATGGGATAATTAAGAAAAGATTAGAAAAATCTCGTCCTGGTGTAGCAGAACAAGGGTCTATTATTACGATACCATTGGTGCTTATATAAATAGCATATAGAAACCAAATAATTCCTAAAATGAAAGATTTTATAAAAATAGGTAATTTCATAAGCTATTGTGGCTTAAACGTCTTCATATCACTTGGAGTTCCTTCTGGAGTTGTTCCTCCTTTTACCGGATGTCTTGCGCCATCTGGGTCAAATATGGCTAAGTCTAAATTATTATTTTGATTTTTTATAATATCATTCCATTCTTTTTTTCTTTTTATTTCTTCTTCTGTCAATTTATAATTTGGAGCTAGCATATGTTTGTAGGTGTCGCCACAACTTTTGTTTTCAATTGAAGTTTTTCCTTTTTCATGAGCTTTGTAGTGGTCATAAAAGCATAATTCATCTTTAGTGAAAAGTGTATCTTCGTAATCTGATCGACAAAGATAGGCAAAGACAGTAGATTTTGTCTGATTTGCTAATTTTTGTGCAAGACTTTCTGAAGATAAAAGGTTATAGCGATTTTTTGGATCAGTTTTACTTTCTTTAGGGTTAATATAAACAGATTTGTCAACCTTAGAATTTCCTAATCCTGTACGACAACAAAAGGAGTAAATATGGGCATTATGAGTAAAAGCCTCTTCTCTCAATTGTTTTACTTGTTTTTCTTCAAATGAATATTCAGTTATATCAACTCCTGCAGGAGCTAAGCCTAAAGATATTTCTCCAACAACTCCGTGACTGTAAAATAATAGTTGTTTAATTGTTGAATTATACCTTTCTCCTGATATACCATTAGATTTATTTACATCTGCGGTATTAATATAATTTATTATTTGTTTAGCACTAGTAACTAAGACAAATTTGCCCTTATATGTATTTTCTACAGCTTCTTTGATAGCATTAATTTGTTTAGATGTGTACCCTCTGGAACATAATAAAAAATCATATTTAATATCTCTATTTAAATTTAACCGTCTTAAACCTTGATGAACAAACATTAGCTTACTTCCTTTACCTACACTTGATTTACCCTCTGTAATTGGGATTTTATCTAAAATAGGCTTAAAGGGGGTTGCTAAATTTCTTGTAGTATCGCTACTATAGTCTTGTGTGCCTACAACTACAATATAAGTATGATATTGTGTATTATGTAATGGTGCATCAATTTCCTTTTCAGTTCCATTTATTGAAACTTTTTTAATTATTGCTTTTATTGTTGGTTTTTCATCACTCATTTTCATCATTTTTTAAATGAATATACTTTGTCTAATACTGCTATTCCATTTTCATTGACTACCCCTTTGTAGGTTACAGAATTAATTTGTTTATCAATATCAATTTCGTCCACTTGAACTTCTATACTTTCTCCTTGTTCAGCATTTCTTGTATGAACAATTATGCTTGCTTTTTTATCTAAAGCTAAATCGTTAATATAACTTTCGGAGCTTTCGTCTACCCAATTTGCACTTATAATTGTCGGACTTTTTGAATACTCAAAATTCCCAATTTCGGGTAGTTTATTCATATCGGGAGCTTTGTATTCGATTTTGTCTTTAGCGGTGATGAGCGAACTACCACCGTAAACGTGCATTTGTTGCATAGCTCCGAACTCGGTGTTTCCTTTGGTGTAACCAATTAGTT
>JBKEAG010000012.1:0-10061 GCA_047972025.1 Moheibacter sp. | reverse complement strand
GGTGAAATCATCCAATTAAAAGTAGGAGAAAGAGCACCACTTGATGGTGTTTTACAGTCAGATTCCTCCAACTTCAATACCGTTGCACTTACGGGTGAGAGCACACCCCAAACTATAAAATTTGGTGAATCCGTTTTGGCGGGAATGGTCAATTTGGATAACGTAATCGAAATAATAACGACAAAAAAGTTTGAAGACAGTTCCCTTGCTAAAATTTTGGAGATGGTACAAGAGGCAAGTTCACGTAAAGCCAAAACTGAACTACTTATTCGTCGCTTTGCAAAAATTTACACACCCATTGTCTTTTTAGCAGCCGTCTTACTCGTAGCGGTTCCTTATTTCTTTGTAGAAAATTATGATTTAAATATTTGGGTTTATCGTGCCTTAGTCTTTTTGGTTATAGCTTGTCCATGCGCCTTGGTTATTTCAATCCCACTTGGCTATTTTGGTGGAATTGGTGCCGCATCCAAAAATGGAATTTTATTCAAAGGAGGAAATTTTTTGGACACAATGGAAAAGTTGAACACAGTGGTTATGGACAAAACAGGTACTTTGACCAAAGGTGTTTTCAAAGTTCAAAAAGTAGAAACAATTGGTTACGATGAGAAAGAATTTCTGAACTATGTTTCTGCCTTGGAAATTAAATCTACTCACCCGATTGCAAAAGCCATAGTAGAATTTCAAAAACCGGAATGGGAAGCCTCAAATATAAACGAAATCTCAGGACATGGAATGACCGGAACTGTAAACAGTTATCCAGTTTTGGTGGGTAATGCTAAGTTGATGAACAAATTTGATGTAAACTATCCAAATGAAATAGACCAAATTGCTGAAAGTACGGTTATAGTTGCTATTCAGGGGAAATTTGCCGGATTTATCACAATTGCTGACCAAATAAAAGAAGATGCCAATAAAGCCATTATTGACATGAAAAAGTTAGGTGTAACCCGTACGGTTATGTTAAGTGGAGACAAGGACAGCATTGTACAGAAAGTAGCTACACAACTGAGCATAGATGAAGCTTATGGAAATCTGCTACCAGAAAATAAAGTAGAGAAATTACAAGAACTACGAAATGATCCGAAAAATATAATAGCCTTTGTAGGAGACGGAATTAACGATGCTCCCGTCATTGCGCTGAGTGATGTAGGAATTGCGATGGGCGGAATGGGAAGTGATGCAGCCATAGAAACTGCTGATGTTGTAATCCAAAATGATAGTCCTGCCAAAATACCGACAGCCATAAAAATAGGACGTAAAACGAAAAAAATCGTTATTCAAAATATTTCCCTTGCTTTTGGGGTAAAATTAATCGTATTGGTGTTGGGTGCTGGTGGATTGGCAACAATGTGGGAAGCCGTCTTTGCCGATGTAGGCGTGGCTCTTCTCGCAATTTTAAATGCCATTCGAATTCAAAATATGAAGTTTTAATACCACTAGAATTAAATTTGGATGAATAACTGTTAATAAATTCAATGGTAATTCCACATTTCTTCCCTTATTTTTGTACAACTTTAAAAACAAAAAACGCACAAAATGAAAATTTGGGACAAAGGATTCTCTGTCAATGACAAAATCGAAAAATTTACTGTGGGAAAAGATCGAATTCTCGATGTTTATCTCGCAAAATATGATGCAATTGCCTCAAAAGCTCAAGCCAAAATGTTGGCAAAATCCGGAATTATTTCAAATGAAGACAATGAAAAACTTCAAAAGGCACTGGACGAAATCATCCTTCGGACTGAAAACGGAACCTTTGTAATTGATAATAATTTTGAAGATGTTCACTCAAAAATTGAAGCAGAATTGATCGAAAAAACGGGTGATGCAGGGAAGATGATTCATACAGCACGTTCACGAAACGACCAAGTTTTGGTTGCCATCCAACTTTTTTTAAAGGATTACTTAGATGATGCCAAGTCTAAAACACTAAGTTTAATCGACATTTTGGTTGACAAAGCAGAGGAACACAAAGAGGATTTATTACCGGGCTATACACATTTTCAAGCAGCCATGCCAAGTAGTTTTGGTATGTGGTTTTCTGCTTATGCAGAAAATTTACTTTCTGATTTGTATTTTATAGATGCAGCTTACAAAGTAGCAGACCAAAACCCTTTGGGTTCGGGTGCCGGATTTGGAACGAGTTTCAACATTGATAGGAAAATGACCACTCGAGAATTGGGCTTTTCTGAAATGGCGGTGAGTTCAGTTGGTGCACAAATGTTGCGTGGAAAAACTGAAAAATCAACAGCTGTTGGAATCTCCATGATTGCCGGGACTTTGTCAAAATTGTCCTATGATTTGGTGATGTACAACAGTCAAGACATGGGTTTTGTGAAATTACCAAATGAAATGACAACCGGCTCTTCCATCATGCCGCACAAAAAGAACCCTGATGTATTTGAATTGACACGAGCGCACTGCAACCGTTTACAAGCATTGCCAAATGATATAATTCTTTCCATAAATAATTTACCGAGTGGGTATCACCGTGATTTTCAAATTTTAAAAGAAATTTTATTTGAACCTTTGTTCCAATTTATTGACATTTTGGACATTTTGATTTTTGCATTGCCACAATTGGAAATTAAGTCCGGATTTATGAACCAAGAGAAATATGATTCCATTTACACAGTTGAAAACATAAATCATCTGTTGCAAACGGGGACTTCGTTTCGTGATGCCTATAAAATAGTTGGACAATCGGTAGAAAGTGGTTCCTATGTTCCACATAAGGAATTTAAAACAAGCCATCTGGGGAGTGTCCACAATCTAGGATTGGAAGAAATTCAAGAGAAGATTAACCGGTATAAAGGATAATTGGTAGTATCTAGACACTAGATTTAGAAGCTTTCTCTAAGTCTAGTGTTTATTATATTTCAGCAAGTTTTACTTCTTTTGTTCGACTGTCATTGTACTAAAGTTGTTAATGAGTGTAGATTTATTGTCATTTACATACCGTTGAATTAACTTACTTTCTCTTGAGTTAATTTTTGATTTGGTACCGGAATAAATAACTTGAATAGAATCACTTACTTTTTTAAATACAATTTGATTGGGAAAAGAAATAGAAGAATTTGTAAATGTAAGTTTTTCGGAGTCTTTATAAATCAAGTCATAGTTTAAAAAATGGTTTTTCAGGGGAACTTGTAGCTGTTGTGTTGTATGTGTAGGGTATTGGGTAGCTGCATCAGCTCTATTTCCCAATCGTTGTTCTTCTATATAGATATCGTCATTTTCAGAACCATATAAACCCTTATCTACTTCTTTAGATTTATTGATATCTGAACTTTCTATATCGGTTGTTTTTTTGTCTGAAACTCTTTTTTCAGAAGGATAGTCATTAACTTCCGCAGGAGGATAAAACTCTTCTATCATAGGCTCTTCTTCTATATATACAGGTTCAGGAATGATCAACTGTTCTTCTTCGGGAGCTTCTTGTTCTACAATAGCGACAGAAGTTTTAGCTTCTTCTAATTTATCCAAAACTTCAGTAGCATTTTCTTCTGTGATTTCTCTTTCTTCTAAAACAATTTGAGGCTGTTGTACCTTATTTGAAGTAGAGTTTTGATTCATCAAAGCAAAAATTCCAATTCCTATAAAAAGCACAACAGATGCTGCAATGGCGTATTTCCACCAAACCGTTTTGTGAGTGATGGGAGCCGTTGGCTGTTTGTTTAGTTTTTCTTCAATTTTATTCCAAATTTCGGTACGTGGATTTTCATCAAAACCGTGTTGATTCTTTTGAAATAATTCTTCTATGGGATCTTTCATACTCATACTGATTTATATTGGGTGATTCCATAATCATTTAACAATACTTTTAATTTCTCTTTTGCCAAATTCAATTGGGATTTGGATGTTCCTTCTGAAATACTGAGTTGTTCGGCAATTTCCCCATGTTTAAACCCTTCGATTACGTAGAGGTTAAACACTGTCCGGCACCCTGTTGGCAGAAAATCCAATAATTTTAAAATATCTTGTTCATACAAATTTTCCAATGCAGAAGCGTCTTTTTGTGGTTGATGATAGGTGGATTCTAAATAAATGGTGAAATCTTGTTTTTTTCGAAGCTCCATTAGACATTCATTTACAAAAATTCGGTGCATCCAGCCCTCAAAATTTCCTTTGCCTTCATAAGAATCAATTTTTTCAAATATTTTTAGAAATCCTTTTACCAACATATCTTCAGCTTCTTCTAAATTTTTCATATAACGCTTACAAACACCCAAAAACCTTGAGCTATACTTTTCGTACAGCAGTTTCTGAACCTTTCGGTCTTGGCGTTTACAGCCCTGAATGAGTTCCACTTCTTTCAATATGTTTAAATTAAGTCTTTAGAAATTAGTCATCATAGTATTCATTTCCATTTATATCTACATAACCGGTTTTACCGGTTGGAGTTATAAACTGTGCTAAGTTATAAATAAATGGCTGGATTTCTTGGTATTTGATAGCCGTTAATCCGTAGTAACCTTCTTTTTGATTTAGAATCAATTTCAAATTTAGATTTTCAAATAGAATTTGGTCATATAGAGTTTGGGGTTCATCTTGCCAGATACCGTATTTTTCATCCTTTTTATAAATGATTAATTCGGGAGAAGTTACAACTGAACCAATTCCATAATTTCCGTCATAACTAAATTTAGTTTCTCCATTGATAAAACAAATTTCATCTACTTTTGACTTTGAAATCCGAATGTATTCCTCTGCCGGAATTTGGTTGCCACTGTCATAAAAAGTCTCATCTTTCATAACGATAAAATCATGCTCTTCTTCCTCAATCCAAAGTGAATAGTTCGGGACAGTACCACAAACACCAAGAAAATTATCAGTGATTTCAGATTTCTCTATGTTTTGATTCAAATAAAAAAGTTGATTCTTTTCGTCAAGAACTTGCCAGTACTGTAACGCATTTCCAAAATACTTTAAATTATCATAAAGTACTGTTCCAGAGTTTGTTTGGATAATGTATTTATTTCCTTTTAGGTAAACCCTATAACTTCCTAAGTCATAGACAAGCGAATCCGATTTAGCTCCCATTCCAAAAACTGTTCCTATAAAGAACCCTATGATAAATACCTTAATTTTCATATAATTTAAATTTCTTTAAAGAGATAGATGCTATATAAAATAAAAAGGTTGGTTGGTAAAACGAAATTATAGATTTTGTAAAAAAATCCATAAAACATTAAAAAATACTTTATAATCATTCTAAATTATAATTGTATAATTAAATTGAATGGCAATACACTGAAAAATGCGTATTTAAAAATTAAATTTGTATCCCCTTGAAAAAGGGATAATTTCTTATAATAAAATTACATACTTATGGCATTTGATATTGAAATGATAAAAGGAGTCTATACTCAAATGAAGGAAAGAGTTGACACAGCTCGGCAAGTAGTAGGACGCCCTTTAACGTATTCTGAAAAAATTCTCTACGCTCACCTATTTGACGGAACAGCAACAGAAGCCTACAAAAGAGGTGAATCTTATGTGGACTTTGCACCAGATAGAGTAGCGATGCAAGATGCAACAGCACAGATGGCATTGCTTCAATTCATGCAAGCAGGAAAAGTAAAAACAGCTGTTCCTTCCACAGTGCATTGTGACCACTTGATTCAAGCAAAAGTAGGAGCAAAGATAGATTTACAAGATGCAATCAATAAATCATCAGAAGTTTTTAACTTTTTAGAATCTGTTTCCAATAAATATGGAATTGGATTTTGGAATCCGGGAGCGGGAATCATTCACCAAGTAGTTTTAGAAAACTATTCATTTCCGGGAGGAATGATGATTGGTACCGATTCACACACGCCCAATGCAGGAGGTTTAGGTATGGTAGCCATCGGAGTAGGTGGAGCAGACGCCGTTGATGTAATGGCAGGAATGGCATGGGAACTAAAAATGCCAAAATTAATTGGAGTGAAATTAACTGGGAAATTAAACGGTTGGTCAGCACCCAAAGATGTGATTTTGGAAGTAGCCGGACGCCTAACCGTAAAAGGAGGAACCGGAGCCATTGTTGAATATTTTGGAGAAGGAGCAGAAAGCCTATCTGCAACCGGAAAAGGAACAATTTGTAATATGGGAGCAGAAATCGGAGCTACAACTTCTATTTTTGCTTATGATGATGCCTCAGAAAGATATTTACGGGCAACCGATAGAAATGATATTGCAGATTTAGCAAATGAAATGAAGGATTACCTACGTTCAGACCTAGAAGTTTATGACAATCCGGAAAAATATTATGATGAATTAATCACAATTGATTTAAATCAATTAGAACCGAGACTTAACGGACCATTTACTCCAGATTTGATGACGCCGGTTTCTAAAATGAAAGAAGTTGCAGCGAATAACGAATGGCCAACTACTGTAGAGTGGGGCTTGATAGGTTCATGCACCAATTCCTCTTACGAAGATTTATCGAGAGCAGCATCTATTGCAAAACAAGCGGTAGAAAAAGGATTGGAAACCAAGGCAAGTTTCGGAATCAATCCAGGGTCAGAACAAGTTCGGTTTACATCAGACCGAGACGGAATTTTGAAACCATTTGAGGATTTAAATGCCGTAATCTTCACCAATGCCTGTGGGCCGTGTATTGGTCAGTGGGACAGAGAAGGAGCAGATAAAGAAGAGAAGAACACAATCGTTCACTCATTCAACCGTAACTTTAAAAAGAGAGCAGACGGAAATCCAAATACATACGCATTTGTAACCTCTCCGGAGATGGTTGCAGCACTTGCAATTGCCGGACGTTTGGACTTCAATCCGATTACTGACACACTAACGAATAAAAATGGAGAAGAGGTAAAACTAGATCCACCGATAGGGGAAGAATTGCCGGACAAAGGATTCTCTTATGAAGATAACGGTTATCAAGCGCCAGTAACAGATGGTTCAGGAGTTGAGGTAATTGTAAAGTCAGACTCAGAACGACTTCAATTATTAGAAGGATTCAAACCATGGAGTGGTGAAAATATTTCAGGAGCAAAATTATTGATCAAAGCATACGGTAAATGTACCACAGATCATATTTCTATGGCAGGTCCTTGGTTACGCTTCAGAGGGCATTTGGACAATATATCCAACAATACTTTGACTGGAGCAGTAAACGCTTATAACCAAGAAACCAATAAAGTAAAAAACCAATTAACCGGAGAATATGGAGCTGTTCCAGATACGGCACGCGCTTACAAAGCAGCAGGAGTTCCCTCAGTAGTTGTTGGTGATGAGAACTATGGAGAAGGTTCTTCTCGTGAACACGCCGCAATGCAACCAAGACATTTGGGTGTTGTAGCAGTATTAGTGCGCTCTTTTGCTCGGATTCATGAAACGAATTTGAAAAAGCAAGGAATGTTAGCATTGACATTTGCAAACAAAGCAGATTATGACAAAATACAGGAAGATGACACATTTAACTTTGTAGATTTAGTTGACTTTGCTCCAGGTAAATCATTGACGATTGAGTTGGTTCACAAAGATGGTTCTACGGATATGATAGACGTAAACCATACATATAATGAAGCACAAATTGCTTGGTTCAAAGCAGGTTCAGCCTTGAATTTAATTAAGCAGCAAGGATAAATTTTATTCTTAAATAATTACAAAAAAGAGATGATTTTTTAATCGTCTCTTTTTTTATGTTCTAAAATAATTTTTTCAAATAGAGAATTTTTACCAATAATCTTGGTCGATAAAAACACCTTTTTTATCGGTAAAAAAGAGTATTTTATCGTTAAAATTTAATTTTAACATTTTCTAGCACGGATTTGGTATATATCTAGTCAAAGTTTACAATTATGAAATCAATTAAATTCTTTTTAGGTGCATTGGTGATTATGGTAAGTGCTACTTTAGTAAATGCACAAGTCAGAACTTCTACCTCTAGTAGAAATGGGTCTAAAGCAACCCAATCAAGTCAAACAGTAAGATCCGGTAAATCAACACGGGTAAGCCAACCTGTTAGATCAAATTCTAGTATAAAAAACAGCAATACAAGAACGACACAGTCTACAAGAACACAACAATCAGTAAGATCAAATGATACAGCCATTAGAAATGGAGGAACACGTTCTAACCAAACGATTGCTAATAATAGTACAAGAAATAATTCCTCAGGACAAATTCGAGCAAATCAAGGTGTGAGGAGTAGTCAGACAATAAAGACCAGCACACGCTCCAACAATGGAAATGTACGAACTACGAGAGTAGAGAATCAACCCCGTACTCAGAATTTTGACCGAAATTCAGTTCGCTATGAACGCAATCATTCAGATAGGACTATTTATCATTCAAATAATAATGCGCATTTTAGTAGAGTTCATTATAATAACCATAATTATTATATGGACAATGGATATTACTACCAACACTATAACAATCGATACAGAAGAATTGCCGCTCCCATTGGTTTGATGCTGTATAGTTTGCCGGTAGGATATGTAAATATTTACATAGGTGGAAGCCAGTATTACTATTGTGAAGGAACGTATTATGCTTGGAATAATAACAATTATTATGTGGTTCAGCCTCCTGTAGGTGCAATTGTCTATGCTTTGCCAATGGATTATGAAAGAGTTTTCATCAATGGTCAAACCTACTATGAATACTTTGGAGTATTGTACTCAAAAGTTTACTACTATGGAGATGTAGCCTATCAAGTAACAGGGTATTTGAACTAAAATTTAGAAAACTTTTTTAGAAATATAGAAGTCCAGGTATCACTTGGACTTTTTTATTGAATTTAAATCAAAAATACACGAAAAAAGTCTGAATAATATTGAGTTCAAACTTTATATTTAATTAATTTTGCAGACAAACTACACACATGCACCAACAAGCTTTATTATTTTCAACGAGAGGAGGTCAAGTCCTTGCAGAAAAAATAGCCGATAATTATGGCGAAAAACTCGGAAAACTTAAAATTGTAGATTTTAGTGATGGAGAGTTCCAACCAGCATTTGAACAATCAGTCAGAGGAAGCCGTGTATTTTTGATAGGTTCCACATTTCAGCCAACTGATAATTTGATGGAACTATTGCTAATGTGTGATGCAGCCAAAAGAGCCTCAGCAGATAAAATAACAGCGGTAATCCCCTATTTTGGATATGCACGTCAAGACAGAAAAGATGCGCCGCGAGTACCGATAGGAGCAAAGTTAGTAGCAAAAATGCTAACTGCAGCCGGAGCAACTCGTGTGATGACCATGGATTTACATGCTGACCAAATTCAAGGTTTCTTTGAAATACCGGTTGATCACCTTTATGCTTCAACCATTTTTGTAGACTATATCAAAAGTTTAAACTTAGATAATTTAACAATTGCATCACCCGATATGGGAGGAGCAAAGCGAGCTAATAATTATTCCAAACACCTAAATGCAGACATTGTCATATGCCACAAAGAGCGAAAACGTGCCAATCAAGTAGAAAATATGATGTTGATAGGTGATGTAGAAGGCAAAAATGTAATTTTATTAGATGATATGATTGACACCGCAGGAACACTTACAAAAGCGTCCGAATTAATTATGGAGAAAGGAGCAAAAAGTGTTCGTGCAATTGCTACCCATCCAGTGTTGTCAGGAAATGCCTATGAGCGAATAGAAAACTCCCCTTTGGTAGAAGTTGCCGTGACGGATAGTATTCCGCTTAGAAATACTTCAGTATCTAAAATAAAAGTATTATCTTGCGCCCCACTTTTTGCTGATGTTATGCACATGGTACATGACAGAAAATCAATAAGTTCAAAATTTATTATTTAAATTATAATTTATGAAATGCCTGTTGTAACTAAATTTTATGTGGGCATTACATATGACAATTAAAAACAATTAAAAACAAGAAAATGAAATCTATTACAATTCAAGGTGTAAAAAGAGAAAGCGTAGGTAAAGCTTCAACGCGTACCTTACGTAATGCTGACCAAGTACCTTGTGTTGTTTATGGTGGAAATGAACCATTGCATTTCTCTACAGATGAGAAAAACTTTAGAGATTTGGTTTATACACCGGAAGCACACACTGTAAATTTGGAATTGGCAGACGGAACAAA
>JBKEAG010000202.1:0-38326 GCA_047972025.1 Moheibacter sp. | reverse complement strand
CGGTCAATTGTGTACTGTAATGGGTGTGTAAATCCAGTACATTTTTTTGTCGAATGGTTTGTCCATCAAAATTATCAACCAAGTGTTCAGGACGGTCAGCAGAAAGAATAATTAAAGGAATATTTTGGTAAAATGCTTCTGTCACAGCCGGATAATAGTTAACCAAGGCTGAACCTGAAGTACAGCAAAGGACAACAGGTTTTCTGATTTGCTGAGCCATTCCCAAAGCGACAAACCCTGCAGAACGTTCATCTACGATTGAATAGGTTTTGAAGCTCTGATGATGACTAAAATGTGTAGAGAGAGAGCCATTTCTAGAGCCGGGTGAAAGCACAATATGTTCAATTTCAAAGGCTTTAAGTACCTCTGCGATTAGTTGGACATTTAGCTTTTTGGAGAATTTTTTCAAACTTTAGTTGTTTGTTGAATAGCAAATGTACTGTGAATTTGGTATATAATAAAAACTATAAATTGTCACTATTCATTTATAATTTAGAGGAGATTTCTTTATTATTAATAGCTATTACTACTTCTTTACAATCTTAATAGTCTCCACTTTTCCATCCTCCATTTTCACTTGAAATACATAAACACCCGAAGACAATGAAGAAACATCTATTTGTCCATTTTTAACATTTGTGCTATTTAGTACTTTTTGACCTAAAGTGTTAAATACGGTAAATTCTTCTATATTTTTCTTTGTAGAAATGGTTAAAATATTACTTACAGGGTTAGGGTAGAAATTGAGGATTGATTTGTCTAAGTCAACTGTACTCATTTCTTCTTGTAATTCATAAGCTCCATAATCAATAGCTGCTCCGTATAATCGTGGATTTCCAGCTAAATCAGTAGAAGCTCCTATAGCTGTTGGAGAAACTGTATTGTAAAGTGTATTGTTCCCTGCGTTTATTGCCGGGCTAGATGTTTGAAGGCTTAAATTAGTGCTACTGACAAATTTGGGATCTATTCCAATCATATTGTTTGTGCCTAAATCATATTCTTGTACTATATTAGATCTAATGTCTTTATCACTTTGATCACTCCCTAAATGCCGTGGAGAAATATCTGCTCTATAACCTGCTCCAATTGAAGTATTTTGATAAAAAATAGAATTATAAACGGTTGTACTATAAGTAAAATTAGTACTTGTTTGAAATGTTTGATGGACTAGGGCTGTTCCATGATTAGCAAAAAAGGTAGTGTTTGTTATAGAAGCATTATTAGAATTGTAAATAGCTCCACCACCATTTCCTCCTTCTGCAGAATTATCATTAAAAAGTGAATTTGTAACCCAAAGACCTTCGTTAGAGTTATTGTAGATAGCTCCACCATCTCCTACTGTACTCTCGTTTCCACTAAAAATTGTATTTGAAATATGGAGTGATTGATAATCGTTGTTTATGGATCCTCCATGAGATACACTTGAATTAGTGTCAAATACTGAATTTGTGATTATAGTATTAGACCCATTATTATGGATTGCTCCACCACCACTATCACTATGGTTTGATTCAAAAACACAATTATCAATATTCAGATCATAACCCCAGGTATATATAGATCCACCACCAGTAGAAGATGAATTTCCATAAAAATAGGAATTAGAAATAGTAACATCATCTTCCCAATTATGAATAGCTCCACCGCCATTTCCACTTGTGTTTGTATTTGCATTTTCATAGAATGTACAATTATCAATAAGATGTGTATTTCCATACCAAATAAAAATAGCTCCACCACCACGTTCAGAGCTTGAAATATTATCCTGAAATGTGCAATTTTGGATGGTCGAATTGCCTCCGTAAATACGAATAGCTCCACCACCTGTGTTAGGATTAGGCCCTCCAGTAATTGTGCCTGTTATATAACCATTCTGAAAAATAAGCCCATCTATTGTAGCATAATTTCCTCTAATAATTAATATTTGAGTAGTTGTATTCCCATCTAGCACCGTAAGATTATTTTGCCAATCTCTTTGATTTAATAAGGTTTCGGTTCCAACAAATCCACCATATACTAGAACTTGACTCGCTCCACTAGCAATTTCTAGCGTTTGTGTAATAGAATAGGTTCCTTGGCTAATCCAAATTTCGTCATTACCATTAGCTAAATCAAAAGCTCGCTGAATATTAACAGCGTTTGCCCACGAAAGACCATCAGCTGTATTACTCCCATCAGGAGTTACATGAAAACGGTTTTGGGCAAAAAGACCTGAGAATATAAATAGAAATACTAGAGAAATTTTTGATTTGAGGGACATTTGTCTAAAATTAATTGATTTAAGGGTAAATTTACAGGATAATTTTGAGTTAGCTTATAATTTAACATTTATTAAGTATCATTGAGAATAATGAAACTTATAAATTAAGAAGCTATATTAAAATTAGCGCTCTTGCTCCTTTCTCCTGATGAAATGTCAAGGTTCTTTTGATTATTTAATTACCCTAGTAAGACTATTTTACTATTTTTTAATAACCTTAATAGTCTCCACTTTCTTGTCTTCCATTTTTACTTGAAACACATAAATACCTGAGGGTAATGATGAAACATCTATTTTCCCATTTCTAACATTTGTACTATTTAGTACTTTTTGCCCTGAAGTATTGAATACGGAAATTTCTTCTATATTTTTCTTTGTAGAAATAGTTAAAAAGTCGATTACAGGGTTGGGGTAGAAATTGAGGATTGGTCTGTCCAAATCTACTATATCCATTTCTTCTTGTAACTCATAAGCTCCATAATCAATAGCCGTTCCGTATAATCGTGGGTTTCCAGCTAAATCAGTAGAAGCTCCTATAGCTACTGGAGAAACAGCATTGTATAGATTGTTATTTCCGACATTTATTGCAGGGCTAGATGTTTGAAGCCTAAAGTCAGAAGTGTTGTTGACAAATTTAGGATCTACTCCAATCATGTTATAGGTACCTAAATCATATTCTTGTACTATATTATATCTAATGTCTTTATCACTTTGATCACTCTCTAAATACTGTGGAGAAATATCTGCTCTATAACCTGCTCCAATTGAAGTGTTTTGGTAAAAAATAGAGTTATAAACGGTTGTACTGCGAGTATTAGCATCAGAATGGAGGAGTGCAGTATTTGTATTGCCAATGAAAGTTGAATTTGTAATGGATATTTCTGTGTCATTAAAAATTGCTCCACCCCGCGTTGCATCATTTTGCTGAAAAAGTGAATTTATGATAAAAAGACCAAAAAGACCACCTTCATAAAAACAAAGATTATAGATAGCTCCTCCATCTCCTTGTGTTGAGTTATTCATAAATTTAGAGTTTGTAATAGCCGCAAATGTGGAATTATAAATTGCTCCACCCAAATCTTTACTTTGATTATTATCAAAAATACAATTATTAATTATTAGTTCTTCCCAAGCATATATAGCTCCACCCGAAATATCACTTTGATTACTCTCAAAAATGCAATTATTAATTTCTGTATTATTACCATCTATCCACATAGCTCCTCCATACAAAGTAGCTGTATTGCCAACAAAAGTTGAATTGGAAATAATACCTTCTTCTTCAGAGTACGAATGAATTGCACCTCCATCATTTTGAGTTGAATTATTTATAAATTTAGAGTTTGTAATAGAAAAAGAAGTAGTAATAGAAATAGCCCCCCCATCATTCATACTATGATTGTCTTCAAAAGTACTATTATTAATTATTGTTTTTTCCCAAGTACTTGCACATATAGCTCCACCATAAGTTTCACTATAATTACTTTTAAAAATACAATTATTAATTATGACATTATCCCCTCCAGCAGATATAGCACCTCCAAGGCGGGAGGACGTTCCAGAAGTAAAATAACCATTCTGAAATATAAGTCCATCAATTGTGACATTTTTTCCATAAGTAGATAATATTTGGGTAGTGGTATTGCCATCTAATACCGTGAGGTTGTTTTCCCAATCTCTTTGAGTCAATGATGTTTCATTTCCTACAAATCCACCATATATTTTAACTTGATCAGTAAAAAGGGTAATTTCTAAAGTTTCTGTAATAGAATATGTTCCTTGTTTAATCCAAATTTCGTCATTTTCATTTGCATAAATCAAATTAAAAGCTCTTTCAATACTGATTGAATTTGCCCATGAAAGTCCATCAGCTGTATTACTCCCATCAGGAGTTACATGAAAACGGTTTTGAGCTAAAAGGCTTGAAAATACAAATAGAAATACTAGAGAAATTTTTGATTTGAGGGACATTTGTTTAAAATTAATTGATTTGAGGACAAATTTACAAGATAATTTTGAGTTAACTTTTAGTTTAGTGTTTAAAATTTAATTTATGATTTTAATCATAAATTAAAAAATTGTAAGTCAGTATTTTTACTTCATTATTTCCCTTTCCCTATAATTAAACGCAAACCTTTGATATTTTTGGTTTGCGTTTTTTATAAAATATCTTTCGTTTGATGTTACTTATATCATTTTAATTTCGGATTTACTGTATTAAGTTTAATTTTTGTTTATGCCAAAAAAGATACAAATAGGGATAGAAGAAGAACTTGATTTTACCTTATCAACGGAACTCAAGATAATGATAATTGACAACGCCGCTTTTCATTCAACAAAAAATATTAAAATACTGGAAAACATCATTCTTTTTCCACCCCTCCTTATTGTCCGGAGCTTAACCCTACTGAAAAAATGTGGCAATGGATAAAGATAAAATCGCAATGAAAATACATGATACATTAGATGAGCTAAACCAAAAAATAGAGTAATTAATTAAAACCACAAAAAACGATATAATAAAATCAATCACAGAGTATAATTTTTACTTAAATGCTTTTAACAGTGTTTTCAAAGTTTAAATGGTATTACCTGTAAATTACAACTTTTTTTAACTTACAGAAATTTGTCAGGCACCTGACGTAAATTACCTTATTTCAAATTCTGTTGATTCAAAGTCTTCAAATTCACATTTTCTCCAGAGTTTTTATAGCATCTTTTAGAGAAATTTAGACTTATAATTATATAATTTTTTTTAGTGTAACAAATGATCCTTTAATTGAAAGATCTTCTTATTATATTTTTTAAATTCTTTAGCAAGGAGAATCTTTTTTAATTCATTTACTTCTTTATCTGTAGCTATTACAGATATTTCCTCAACAATCGTAAATATAGAACTATTAAATAATTGTATGTAGTCCGAGTGTTGTAGCCTATTTTGAAAATGTAATGATGGATTATATTTTTTGCATCCAATAATTTCCTAATTCTCCTTTGGGAAGTTTAGATAAAACACTTTGAATAAAACATTTGTATCTGAAATTCATAGGATTTATTATTTTTAGAGTTAGATTAAAAAATAGCACACAAGTTTACGATAAAATCATTTCATAGAAAACTTATACCTTTGAAATTTTTAATAAAGATGAAAAAGAAAATACTGATACGTATAGGATCTCTTCGGCATGGAGGGGCAGAAAAAGTTTTAACGGTATTACTAAAAAACTTACCAAAAGATAAGTATGAAATAGACTTATTAATTAATTTAAATTCTGGAAAATACCTAAAAGAGATACCGGAGTGGGTAAATCTATATTCTATTTTTAATGGTGAGATGATTCCTACCAATAGGATTCAAGATATTCCAGTAAAGGCATATAGAGTAATTCTTCAAAAAACACTTCTGTACTTTCCCTTTCTATTGTATCGGTTTAAACTAAAGAATAAAAAATACGATATAGAATTTGCAGCCATTCAGGGAATAGCAGATGCGATATTGGCAAGCCCAAATAAATCTTCAAAAAAAATCATTTGGATACACAGTGATATATTTAATGTAAAAGGCTATACAGAACAAAAAATAAAATCATTATTTCAATTTGATAAGATATTGGTTATTTCAGAAAAAATTCAAAATTCATTTTTAGAATTGGCTGAAAATGATATAGAAAAAAATAAAATTATACGAATTTATAATCCTTTAGACACAAATGAAATAATTTTAAAATCAGCCATTCAACAAGATAAATATAATTTTGATACACAACTCCCTGTTTTTGTGATGATAGGTACTATAATTCCGGTAAAAGGATACGACAGGTTGCTGAGAGTACATAAAAAGTTAATAGAAGAAGAATTGATACATAAACTTCTGATCATAGGTGATGGTCCGGATTTTAATAAGATTCAAAAATATATAAAAGAATTAGGTGTAGGAGATACAGTTGAAATGATAGGGTATGTAGAAAATCCATATCCGTATTTAAATGGAGCTGATTATTTTGTTTTATCAAGTAGAGTTGAAGGATTTCCCACAGTTTTGTATGAGGCAATTGTATTAGAAAAACCAATAATTGCAACAGATGTATCCGGAGCTAAGGAGATGTTGGGCAATGGTAAATTAGGTCTGATAGTGGAAAATTCAGAAGAAGGGATTTATAAAGGAATGAGAGAATTCCTTGAAAAGCCTTTAGTAGCAGAACAGTTTAAGTATAAAATTCGTAATTTTGCTCAGCCATTTTCACTAGAAAGTTCGGTTAAGAAAATTGAAGATATTTTAGATGATTTGTAATATTAATAGGGACTTCTAAGTATAAATAGAGTAAAGAGATGATTGATTTAAATCAAGGATTATTTGTGATTTCACTTGACTTTGAACTATTTTGGGGAATTAGAGATAAGGTAACACTTGATGAGTATGGAGAAAATATTTTGGGAGTGTGGGAAGTAGTTCCATTGCTTCTAAAACTATTTAAACAGTATGATGTTTATGCTACTTTTGCTACTGTTGGAGCCATTATGGCTGAAAACAAACAGGAATTAGCCCAATTTTTACCTATAAAAAAACCGAGTTATCAAGACCAAATTTTATCTCCATATAACCAATTTTTAGAAAAAGAAATAGAACAATCCAAATCAGAATATTTTTTCGCAAAGAAACTGGTTGATTTAGTACTACAAGATGGACGAAATGAAATAGGAACACATACCTTTTCACATTATTATTGTTTAGAAAAAGGACAAACAATTGAGGAGTTTGAAGATGACTTACAAGCCTCTATTGCCATTTCCAAACATAGAGAAATAGAGCCAAAATCATTTGTCTTTCCGAGGCATCAACTTAGAAAAGATTATATTGAACTTTTCCCAAAGCATGGAATAAATACGTATAGAGGGACTGAAAAGGCTTGGTATCACTCTCCAGCTCGGGGAGGAGAGGAGTCCGTACTGAAAAGAGCCATCCGATATGCTAACTATTACTTTTATTTAGGAGCACACCACTGTAGCTCACTGAGTGAAATAGAAAAATCAAAACCGTATAACATACCGGCATCCATGTGGCTAAGACCTTATCGGGAAAAATGGAAATTTTTAGATGGTTTAAGATTAGCAAGAATAAAAAATGCAATGACATATGCAGCTAAAAATAATAAAGTATATCACCTATGGTGGCATCCACATGAGATGGGAGTGAACCAAAGAGAGAATTTTGACTTTTTAGAAAAAATACTTAAACACTTTCAATTTCTTCAATCCAAGTACGGATTTGAAAGTAAAACAATGCTTCAAATAGCTGAAACGTTGGATAGATGAAAAAAAAGATTGTTTTCATACTACCCCGATTTAACATTTGGGGAGGAGCAGAGAAAATAGCTCATCTTATTATGAATAATTTAGATTATAATGAGTTTGATGTAACGTTGGTATTACTTCAAAATGAAGGAGATTTGAGATTTACACTCAATAAAGAAGTAAAAATACATTTACTAAATGTGAGTCGTATTCGCTATTATTTATTAAAATTCATACCATATTTAACTAAAAATAAACCTGATATTGTTTTTACAGGTTGGGGAGAGGTAAGTGCCTATATATCACCATTGATTCCATTTTTTCCAAAGACTAAGTTTATAGCAAGAGAAACAAATATTGTATCACAACATGTCACGAGAAAGGAAATACGTTTATTCTACAAATGGTATAATAATTTTTCTAAAATAATAGTCCAAAGCAAGGATATGCAAAAGGACCTGATTCAGAATTTTAATGTCGATGATAAAAAAACATTACTCATCAATAACCCAATTGATTTTGAAGAAATTGAAGCTAAACTCAAGGAAGTTAAATTTCCAAGTGAGTTTTCAAAAGAAGTAAAAAATGTAGTAGCAGTAGGAAATGTTTCTTACCGTAAAGGGTTTGATAATTTGCTTAAGGTATTTAGTCATCTAAAAGAAGAAAATATAGTACTTACAATAATAGGTGATGGAGCAGATATGCAAACATTTCGTCAATTAAAAGAAGAATTAGATTTACAGAAAGTACAATTTATAGGAAGAAAGACCAATCCATTTCCCTATTTGAAATATGCAGATTTATTTGTTTTATCATCTCGTTATGAGGGATTTCCAAATGTGCTTTTAGAAGCAGGAGCATGTGGGATTTACTCAATTGTTAATAATTGTAAGGGAGGAATAAATGAAATCATAGAGGAAGGAATAAATGGTGAAATTCACCCGATAGAAGCCTCTGAAGAATTTGCTATTGCTATAAAAAAAGCACTTGATAAGCAACATGATTCAATTAAAATAATTGACAGTATTCAAAACCGATACAGTACAGAGATTATAATCCCAAAATACCGACAGTTACTAAAATCTTTATAATGAATTTAGCAAAACCCAATGTACATATAAGAAAAGCTGTCAAAGAAGATAGACAAGCATTGGAAAAGTTCAATGATATAGCATTTCCTGACAGAAAAGGAGGAAGAGAATTTCTAGATTACAGAAATACAACAAATTCTACGACTTATATTGTAGAAAGTGAAGAAAAGGTAGTAGGAATTAGAGTAATGCTTAGTCAAAAAATGATTTACAAAGAAAAATTATACAATATAGTTTGGTCAACAGATACTTTTTTGATTGAGGAATATAGAGGAATGGGGCTAGGAAAGGCTCTGTTTCAAGAAATGGTAAATGAATTTGAAAATTGTTTCACACTCAATACCGGAGAAAAAGCGACTACGATTTATTTGAAAAATGGATTTAGAAAAATAGGATTACTTCGTTACTTTTTTAGACCACTGAAAATCAGAAATTTTATAAACTTCACTATAGAAACAGTACAAAAAAAGGAATATAAAAATGAAATACAGTTAAATCTTTATAGTAGTCCAAATTTAATAAATGGATTTAGAAAGATAGAAAATGTAGAAACATTTATGAAATTATTTCCGGTACCTGATTTTTCTGAAAAATTACAAGCATATAAAGATAAATCTTATATAGAATGGCGTTATTTTTATAAAGAGGATAAATATTTTATATACGCTAAGGAAGACTCTTATTTCATCTTTCGGACTATTTTTTGGAAAGGAATGAAATGCATTATGTTAGTTGACTTTTTAGGAGATGTAGGGTTAATCTATAAATCACTGAAAAAAATAGCCAGAATCAACCAATTCTCAGGAATTTTATGGGCATCTTCTGAACTGATAGTAGAGAAGTTTTTGAGAAAGAAATTATTTATTAACTACCATAGTACTCCAATTATATCTAATATAAAGTTAGAAGATACAAACGTATCAGTTGCTTTTCATTTTTCAGACAGTGATTTAGATTTTAATTACAGTAACACTCCTTTTATTTATTTATAGATGGCAGTAAGCATTCCCAAAATATCAATTATTGTTCCGGTTTATAATACAGGTAAATATTTAGAAAAATGTTTAGACTCTTTGGTAAATCAAACTTTCAGTGAATTAGAAATCATTGTAGTAAATGATGGCTCTACGGATGATTCTCAAAATATAATAGAAGAATATTCAGCAAAATATCAAAACATTAAATCATTTGAAAAAACAAATGGAGGATT
Source organism: Moheibacter sp. (assembly GCA_047972025.1). Lineage (GTDB taxonomy): Bacteria > Bacteroidota > Bacteroidia > Flavobacteriales > Weeksellaceae > Moheibacter. The sequence continues at coordinate 28,473 of JBKEAG010000202.1, read as the reverse complement.
GAGTGATACAAGAAATTATGGTTTAGACAAAGCATTGGGAGAGTTTATAGGTTTTGTAGATAGTGATGATTATGTAGATACCATAATGTTTGAAAAAATGTACAATAAAGCAATAGAACATCAGGCTGATATCGTTTTATGTGATTTGGAAAAGGTGAATGAAAAGGGAGAGTCATTTAGAGAATTACCTCAATCACCTCAATTATCTAATAAAATTATTTTAAAAGAAGATTTAACACTATTTGGGGAAATGGCATGTTTTGCATGCAACAAATTATTCAAAAAAACATTATTTACAGATCTTAGATTTAAAAAAGGAATTCACTTTGAAGATATAGAACTCATACCGCAATTGGTTTTAAAATCAAATATTATAGCCAAAATTAACCAACCTTTTTATAAATATTTTGAACGACAAAACTCTATTACAAAAACCCATACGAAAAAAGGGTTAGATATGTTTGTGGCAATAGAAAGTGTTAAAAAAGCGTTTTTAGAGAGTAAGTATAAAAATAATAAGGTTGAATTAGAAAGATTTCTAATTTTGCAGGGGTATTATTCTTATATGGCTTATGTAGCGTATGTGAAAGATAAGTCTTTAAAAAAGAATATGCTGAGAGAGTTAAATCAGAAGTTTAAAGAATTTGAAATAAACAGATGGAAAATTGCTTTTTATAAGCGATTTGGTAAAAATTACATACTTTCACTGCCAATTAAAAAACAAGTTTATTATTTTTTGACATTAATTCATCGAAATTTAGTTTTAAATATTAAAGCCTAATGAGTTTTATATACAATTTCATGTTTGTTCTATTGTTGGTATCTGCCATTTATGAGGTATATACCAATGAAGAGCCAAATAAGAATTGGTTTTATACCATAGTAGGGCTGATGATGCTAACAGCAGGACTTGCTTATGGTATCAGTCCTGACTGGGTAGCTTATTGGAATGCGTTTGAAGGTGCAGCTCAAACTTCTCTTGGAGAGCTGAAAGACCTTTCAAAAGCATTGGATATGGAATATGGATATCTTTTGCTGAACAAGCTGATCAGTTCAGTAGGATTAGGATATGGAGCTTTTACACTGTTAATTGCAGTTATAGCACTTTGGTTGAAAACAACAACCATTTATAAGTATGGAGGATATGTGTTTATGGCACTATTAATATATTATGTACCAACTTATTTTTTTGAAGAGCAGATACACGTCCGTCAAGGAATGGCTAATGCGATTACAATTTTTTCGATTCGTTATATTATTAATAGAGATTTAAGACGTTTTTTAATTTGTCTAGTAGTTGCATTTTATTTTCATAAATCGGCAGTTGCGTTTTTATTAGCTTATTGGATTGTAAAGATTAAATTTAACAATGTAACCATTATTGTTTTAGTTGGATTAGCAGTTGTAGCAAACGCAATAGGATTAAGTACGCAGATTGACGGTATAATGCAATTTATGCCGTTTGGAGTAGCTGAGACATATAATGATTATGCTGATGCAGTAACTGAAAATAGTATATTAGGAGATATAGTAAAGGTATTGATAGTCATTGCGATTTTGATGTTCAATAATATAGTCGAGAAGAAAGATGAGCTCTATCCCTATTTCCGGAACATATATGTATTTGGTGTAATCTTATATTTCTTTTTTGGTAACGGTATATTTGCCACAAGATTACCTGGGTTTTATACTGTGTTTTTAGTCTTTTTGGTACCTCACATGGTTAAGGCATTAAAAGATAATACAACATTTAAAAATATTGTATTTATTTCGTTTACAGCTTATATAATTACACTATTTGGACATTTTTATAACACATGGAGTGAAAAAACAGGGTTTGATGATTACGAAACCTTTTTTAATCGAAAAGCTCCATATTCATTCTTTCAGAGGAATTAATTATTTAATAAAATGAACTCGATTGTATCTATTATAACTCCGTGTTTTAATTCAGAAATATATATCAAAGAAACAATACACTCAGTATTGAGTCAGACCTATAATAATTGGGAATGGATTATAGTAGATGATAAATCTACAGACAATTCGGTAAAAGTAATTCAGCAAGAAATAAAAGCTGACCATCGGGTGAAACTAGTATGTTTAGCAAAAAATGTAGGCGCAGCAGAAGCTAGAAATACTGGAATAGAGCAAGCTAATGGTCGGTATTTAGCATTTATAGACAGTGATGATTTATGGATGCCGGAATATTTAGAAAGAGCATTAAACTTTATGTTAAAAGAGAATTATGAATTTATTTACTCATCTTATGAAAGGCGAGATGAAAATTTAAACCCATCATTAAACCCGTTTATTGTACCAGAAAAGTTAACTTATAAAGATTTACTCTATCATTGTCCCATATTTACTTCAACTGTAATCTATGACACAAAAAGAGTGGGGAAAATAAAATACCCTTTGGTAGATAAAAGAGAAGACCATGCGCTTTATTTAAATTTATTAAAAGAAATACCGGAAGCTCATGGAATCCTTGATCCGTCTAATGTATGGTATAGAATCCATGAGAATTCATATTCACGGAACAAATTGGAAATACTTTTGAAACAATTTCAAGTTTATTATAATTTTTTAAATTTATCTTTGCCAAAATCAATTTATTATACAGCGCATTGGGCACTGAATGGAATGAGAAAGTATGAAAAACTTAGATTTAGAAACAGTCGCTAACTTTATAGGATATTCGTCTCTATATCTAAAGGTAGTCTTATCTTTCTCAGTTTCATTTTTACTGACCTTTATTGCAATCCCTAAAATCATACGCGTATCTTACCGAAAGATGCTGATGGATGTACCGGGAGTTAGAAGTTCACATTCACAAAAAGTACCTCGTTTAGGAGGTGTAGCCATCTACTTCTCAGTTATGATTGTTACTTCCATTTTTAGTACAGACATGTTGCATACAATAAAATACTTTACCGGAGCTATGGTATTGTTGTTTTTTATAGGATTGATGGATGACTTGTTGGTTGTAGCCCCTAGAAAAAAATTAATTACACAAATCATATGTGCTTTGATGATAGTTGTGGGGTCTGATATTAGAATAGAAAGTTTTTTTGGTCTATTTGGTGTATTTGAGTTGCCGTATTTGATAAGTGTATTGTTTACAACTTTTAGTATTGTTTTGATTATTAATTCCTATAATTTGATTGATGGTATTGATGGTTTGGCGGGTGGAGTAGGCATTATAATATCACTTTGCTTTGTATTTATATTTTTTAGATTATTTGATTATCCTATGGGGTATTTGGCAATAGCTTTATCGGCTTCATTACTAGCATTTTTATACTTTAATTTGTCAAGTCAATATAAGATTTTCATGGGAGATACCGGTTCCATGGTAGTTGGTTATCTAATCGCATTTATGGCTATAAAATTCATGAATCTATCTTCTATGCCTTGGGTAACAATAAAAAACTCACCCATTATAGCAATTTCAATTCTGATTGTACCACTTATTGATACATTAAGTGTAATTATTATTCGACTCATGAAAAGAGGCTCACCATTTATAGCCGATCAAAATCATATTCACCATAGATTATTACGCTTAGGGTTTACACATGTACAAACAGCTATAATTATATGCTTTAGTAATTTACTCATCATTATCTATGCTTATTCTATTCGGCACTTGAACATTAATTTAATGTTGTTACTAGTTGTTTGTGCAGCACTATTTTTATCTTACATACCCCTGTTGATGGGAGAACAGATTTCTAGGAAAAAAAAGAGAAAAATCGAAAACACAAATTAATGTGAAAAGCATTATATTTGCCACTTAAAAACCAAATATTGAAACCCTTGAAGAAATTTATTATACTTTTACTACCACTTTTTGTATTAACCTCATGCATTCCACTTAAAGATATAAAATACATTCAACCTGATGATAAACTGAAGTTGAACGAAAATGGAATGATTGCTTACGAACGTCCGGAATATTATTTACAGATAAATGATAAAATTAATATTCGAGTGGTAGCAAGAGAGGGACTTACGCTAGATATGCTAGATGATTTTACATCAAATACAGGAGGTGGTTCCAATAATATAAGTGGTAAAGGAGTTAGAATTCAGGAAGATGGAAATATAGAATTACCCCGTATAGGTAAAATATATCTTTTGGGGGATGATTTAGATACAGCAAGAACCAAAATTGAAAATGAATTTTATAAAATTTATAAAAAAGAGGCAGCTTATATAGAAGTTACAATGCCTGGAATTAACTTTACAATTGTAGGAGAAGCAGCGTCGGGAAATTATTTTGTACCTCAGTATGATTTTAATCTGTTGGAAGCGTTTGCTATGGCAGGAAATCTGAGTCCAGTTGCTGACCGTAACCACATACAAATCCTAAGAACAACACCGGAAGGAACGCAACGTGCTGAAGTTGATATAACCAAGGAATCAATAATGAATTCAGAATACTTTTGGTTACAACCAAATGATGTTATTATAATTAATCCAAGAAGACAAAAACAATGGGGAATTGGTATAAACCCAATCCAAACAATTACTACAATATTTGGAGCTATTGCAACTATGATAGGAATTTATTTCTTCTTTAAAAATTTATAACTAAAACAGTTATTTTCATATTAGAACAAACCTATGCAAGAAAAAACGAAATCAACTAACTCCGAAACAAAAGCTAAAGGTAGTGCCTTGTTTTTTGATATTACACGGTTTATTCCAAGGGTAATTAGAAATTGGATGCTCTATATGTTTAGTTTAATATTTGCCATATTTTTAGCATTCTACATCAATCGTTATCATCTTGATAAAGTTTATCAAGCAGATTCTACCTTTCATGTAGGAAATGGTTCAGGAGGAAATAGTAATTTTGGAAGTAACTCTATCAATTTCATTTGGGGAGGTTCTTCAGGAAAAGTAGATGTTTTAAAAAGGGTATTATTATCTAGAACACATTCGTTTCAAGTTGCAAAAAAGACAGGAGTATTTGTAGCTTATTATGAAGAAGGTTCATTAAAAAAGTCAAATTCATATAAAAATATTTCCCCTTTTGTGGTTGAGGTTGATACAATCTATAATCAACTACTGGGAATAGAGTTAGAAATAAAAGAAATAGATGATAAATCATTTAAAATAATTCCACTAACATCTCTAAATTACAATAACTTATACAATTATTCGAGAGATAAAATATTAGGAAAGGGGGTTGCAGCCAAGTTTCCTGAAAAGGCAAATTTTGATGAATGGATAACATCAGAAAATTATCGATTTAGAATTACTAAGGGAAATAAACCTTTTACTTCAGATGATAAATTCTCGTTTATATTAACGAGCTTAGATAAAGCTACTGACAGAGTAATGAGAGGACTAGAAGTAGATCTGTTAACCAAAGGAAGTTCCATTATTCGTATTAGTAAAACAGCTTATTCTCAGCAAGAAGCAATAGATATAGTCAATAATTCATTGGAATTACTAAAAGATAATGAGTTAGAAGAGAAAAATTTAATTGCAAGAAATACATTAGAGTATTTAGAAGAGCAATTGGGAATAGTAAAATTAAAGGTAGATAGTGCCTCTACCGAATACCAAAATCTACAAAAAAGAGAGAAAATCTATGAATTTTCGGGTGAAAAAGGAGAAATTTTATCAAGCATACAGTCACTAGAAAGAGAAAAAATAACCTATCAAGAAAAGATAAATGCACTGAACTCAGTAAGTAATAATGTTTATAGTTCAGGCTCTAGAGGAATGATAGATCTCCAAATTGTAGGACTTTCAGAAGGTAATTTTTCAGGAGAAGTTTCTAAACTTAGAGAGTTAGAGGAGCAAAAACGGCAATTATCATTATTATACACATCAGAAGCAAGAGAAATAAAAGAATTGGATACAGAAATATCAAGAACAAAATCATCCATTCAGCATCTGATAGGTACCAGCAGAAATAAAATAAATAAAGAATTAGCAGATATAAATAAAAAACTGGGAGAATATGATGCAAAGGCCTATAATCTACCGGAAAAAGAAAAAGAATTTTTAGATGCATCTAGAGGCTATGCTATAAATGATCAAATGTATTATGAACTTTTATCAAAATACAATCAAGCAGAGCTTACCATAGCATCAAACATATCCGATATAACCATAGTTGATTTTGCAAAATTTTTAGGACAAGAACCAATCTCTCCGGATACTAAAGGAAATATGTTGACGGCAATATTATTAGCCATAATTTTACCGACGGTATTTTTACTTATTCGAGAAATATTAGATACAAAAGTAAAAGGAGTTCCAGATGTTGTAAAAGTAACAAATATTCCATTTTTAGGAGTGATTGGAAACAACAGTGACTTAGACAATCCATTGGTTGTTTTAGATAGGCCTAAATCAGGTATGTCAGAGGCTTTTAGGTCAATTAGAAGTAATTTACAATTTTTATTTAAAAACAATCATACAAACAATAAAACATTACTTATAACATCTTCAATTGGAGGAGAAGGAAAAACCTTTGTTTCCATGAATATGGCTACTGTATTTGGGACAAGTGGAAAGAAGACACTTCTGATTGGAATGGATTTACGAAAACCAAAAATATTTGATGAGTTTGGATTAACGAATAAAAAAGGATTGTCAAATTACCTTTCAGGAAATTCAACACTAGAAGAAATCATACAAAAAACCAAAATAGAAACCTTAGATATTATAACTGGGGGGCCAATCCCACCAAATCCATCAGAACTTTTATTATCAGATTCATTAGACGAACTACTTGTTGAGTTGAAAAAAGAGTATGACTATATTATACTAGACACACCTCCGGTAGTTCTTGTGGCAGATGCTTTTGACTTAATGCGCTTTGCAGATGCAACACTTTATGTAACCCGTTATGACTATACTTATAGAGGGTTATTAGATAATATTTCGACAAAGCATACAGAAGGTGAAGTAGATCATATAGGTATTTTACTAAATGGTTTTCAAACAAAAGGAGGCTACGGTTACGGATATGGCTACGGTTACGGGTATGGTTATGGCTACGGCTATGGTTATTTTGAAGAAGATATGGACTATGATCCAAGTATAGTAGGAAAAATAAAGCGTATATTTAACTTCAAAAAATATTTAAAAAAGTAATGAAAACTAAAAGTCTATTTGACTTTCTGTTAGCACTAGCTTTATTACCCATTTTTCTACCGTTTATTGGAGTTTTAATATTGGTATCAACAATAGATACAAGACAATTTGGACTATTTATACAAGTTCGGATAGGTAAGAATGCAAAGCAATTTAAACTCTACAAAATTCGCTCTATGAGAGGAAGTTATAACTCGTATGTGACTTCTGCTAAAACCCATAAGATTACAAAATTTGGGCGATTTATCCGAAAAACAAAATTAGATGAACTCCCTCAGATATTCAATATCCTTATAGGAGATATGAGTTTTGTAGGACCTCGCCCAGATGTGGTAGGATATGCAGACCGGTTAACAAATGAAGACCGAATCATACTAAACGTAAAACCAGGCATTACAGGACCGGCACAGTTGGCATTTAAAAATGAAGAAGAACTTTTAGAACAGCAAGAAAATCCACAGAAATATAATGAAGAAGTTCTTTGGCCTCATAAAGTAATGATTAACAAAGAATATGTTCAGAACTATACTTTTTTTAAAGATTTAAAATATATACTAAAAACTATATTTTAGTAATGAAAAAGATACTCCTAAAAAATGTATTTAAGATAAATTTGTCTTAAATATAAATTGTTCCTAAATTTGACAAGAAATAAGATCAAATGTTTTCAAAATCATGTGAATATGGAATTCGAGCATTACTCTATATTGCGACTCAATCCTTAGAAGGAAAACGAGTAAAAGTAGGAGAGATAGCTGAAAACTCTGGATGCCCTGAAGCCTTTACAGCCAAACTTTTAGGAGATTTGAAAAAATCTGAAATTGTATGTTCCCAAACAGGACCTTATGGTGGGTTTTATATAGAAATTGAAGAAATTAAAAATATAAAATTAAGCCAAATTGTTTTTGCTATTGATGGGGATTCAGTTTATAACGGATGTGGTTTAGGGTTAGCACAGTGTGATGAAAATAACCCATGCCCCATGCATCATCATTTTGTGGAAGTTCGAAATGAATTAAAAAAAATGTTAGAAACAACTTGCCTCTATGATTTAGCGACAGAACTTAAAGCAGGAGAAACAGTGCTGGTCAGAAAATAAAAAAAAAATGAAATGAAAGATAAAAAAGATATAACAACTCTAGAAGATGTAAAATTATTAGTCAATACATTTTATGGAAAAGTAAGAGAAGATAAATTGTTAAAAGATATATTTGATAATGTGATTCAAGACCGTTGGCCAATGCATTTAGAGAAAATGTATCGTTTTTGGCAAACTGTTTTATTAGGAGAGCACACATACAGCGGAAAGCCCTTTATTCCACATATGGAACTTCCAGTAGAGCAAAAACACTTTGCACAGTGGATAGAATTATTTTATGAAACAGTTGATGATAATTTTTCAGGACAGAAAGCACAATTGGCCAAATGGCAAGGCAACCGAATGGCAGAAATGTTTTTATTAAAAATCGAATACTTTAGAGAAAATACTCAAGAAACCCCTTTGTTGTAAACACGATTAAAAATGAACATTACAAAAGAATCAACTATTGCAAAAATTGTAACAGATAATTATGCAACCTCAGTCATATTTCAAAGGTATGATATTGACTTTTATTGTAATGGGAATAGGAGTTTAGAACAAGTAGTTGATAATGATAATTTACTTGAATTTTTAAATGAATTACGTTTGGTAGAATCAATAAAAAATTCGAATGAACCTAATTTTAATGAATTATCACTAAATGAATTGGTTGACTATATAGAAAAAATACATCATAGTTATGTAGAACAACAATTATTGAAAATAAAACAATTATTAGAAAAAGTTATTCCAAAATATAGTGAAAAATACCCTGAATTGATTGAAACTTCAGAACTTTTGTACCAATCTTCGGGAGAATTAGCAACACATATGAAAAAGGAAGAACTTATTTTATTTCCTTGGATAAAAAAGATGGTGAATACTAAAAAATTAGGGAAAGAGCTTCCGGTTCCTCATTTTAAAACGATTCAGAATCCTATTTCTATGATGTTAGAAGACCATAATCATGAGACGAATAATTTTCATACAATGAGAAAACTTTCAAAAAATTATACTATTTCAGAAAGTGTTGACACAGATTTTAAAAAATTGTATCAATTATTAGATGAATTCGAATTAGACTTACATAAACACATTCATTTAGAAAATAATATATTGTTTCCCAAAGCAATTGAATTAGAAAACCAATAAGTATGAGCCAAATTCAAATCAAGCGAATTTATGAAGAAGTCTCACTAGAAGATGGTTATCGGATTTTAGTAGACCGTTTGTGGCCGAGAGGAGTATCTAAAGAAAGGGCAAAGCTAGATGAATGGAACAAAACTATAAGTCCAACTCCTGAGCTTAGAAAGTGGTTTTCACATGAAACTGAAAGATTTAAGGAATTTTCTAGACTTTACAGAGAAGAATTAAATACTAAGTTAGAAGATTTGAACCGACTCAAAATGTTGTCAAAAAAGCAAAAAATTACCCTTTTATTTGGCACAAAAGATTTAAAAATTAACCATGCGATTGTATTACAGCAAGTATTGAACAATTTAAAATTATAATAATGAATACGAAGAAAACACCAATAAAACGCCATCCATCACTAAAACCGTTTAGCCGAGACCATCATTATGGATTATTATTAGGTTGGAAAATTAGAGAGGGTTTTCGCCGAAATGTGGAACTTAAAAGAATGAAAAAATATACAGATTGGTTCTTTGTAAATCATTTAAAGCCCCATTTTGAAGCAGAAGAAAAGTATATGTTTCCTGTACTTCCGGAAGACAATAAATTAATAAAAAGAGCAATTTCTGAACATCGGAAGTTGGAAAAACTATTTAAAGATAAAGATGATATAAAACGAGCACTAAGCCTTATAGAAGAAAAATTAGATGAGCATATTCGTTTTGAAGAACGTACGTTATTTCAGGAAATTCAAGAAATAGCAACTGAAGATCAGCTCCAAAAAATAGAAGAAATACATGAGACTTTGCCGGAAGATAATTGGAAAGATGAGTTTTGGAAAGATGAAATAAAAAAGTCAGAATAAATTTATTTATAAATATTTACTTTCCTAAATATTTTACACAATACCCCCACCTATAATAAGTCTGAAAAAACCAAAAATCATAGCAATAGCACACATAATAATTCCAGCTAAAGCATTATTTCCTTTCGGTACGGTTTTATCCCCTGTATATGCAATGATACTTATAATTAAACCGATAGTAGCAAAAGGGATATTTAACCAATTAAACGCTCCTAGGCAAGGGATAAATGCCAAAAGCATCCCACAGATTGCTAAAATTCCCATAATCAATCCAGCTGTTTTCATAGTTTAGTTTTAAGATAATAGTTAAAAATATTTTTTATAAAAAGTATTGAGTTTAAAATTAAAAATCCAAAAATAAAAATACTTAGATTATTTAATTCATACGCTTTGTGAAAATTTAAGTTTTTTATTTCTAAAAATGCACGAGTAGAACCACACAAGATACATTTTATACCTTTAGCTTTATATTCACATTCAGGTACTATAGAAAGTGTTTTATCATCAAATAGAAAGACTAAAAGCAAAATTACAATTGGAAAAATTACAGTTATCATCCATATAATCTTAAGTGCTTTTATAAATTCACAATTTTCTTTCATTAGAAGTATTTAAGTGTCAATTTAAAATTTAAGAAAACCAAAAATAATTCAATAAAAGTTAATACAAATAAAACATAAAGTAAAAACTGAATTTGAAATTCATAACTTTGTCACTTATGGAAGAATTTGTAGTTTTAGTAGATGAAAAGGACAATTCACTTGGACTGATGGAAAAGCAACAGGCACATGTGTCAGGTTTGTTACATAGAGCATTTTCTGTATTTGTGTTCAATGTGAAAGGAGAGTTACTTTTGCAACAAAGAGCAGCTTCTAAATACCATTCGCCATTGCTTTGGACAAATACTTGCTGCAGCCATCCACGTGAAAATGAATCCTATATAGGTGCGGCACATAGAAGGTTGAAAGAAGAAATGGGGTTTGACTGTGAATTAGAAGAGAAATTTAAATTTATCTACAAAGCAAAGTTGGATAGTGAATTGTTTGAACACGAATTAGACCATGTTTTTGTAGGGTTTTTTGATGGTGAAATTAAAATTAATCCAGAAGAAGTTGAAACGTATAAATGGGTGACGATGGAAGATTTGAGATCGGATATAAAATTTAATTCTGAAAAATATACCGTTTGGTTTCAAATTATATTAGATGAATATATAGCAAAACTACAACATGAAAGTAACTATTAGCCGAAAGGCACATTTTAATGCTGCACATAGACTGTTTAACCCGAATTGGTCAGACGGAAAAAATCTAGAAGTTTTTGGAAAATGTTCTAACCCTAACTTTCATGGACATAACTATGAATTGATTGTTAGTATAACGGGGGAAATAAATCCTGAAACGGGTTTTGTGATGAATTTAGATGAGCTGAAAGAAATTATTTTAGAACAGGTGGAAGACTATTTGGATCATAAAAATTTAAATTTAGAAATAGAGGAATTTAAAAATTTAAATCCTACCGTAGAAAACATTTCAGTTATAATTTGGAATCGAATTCGAATGAAACTCAGCTCAAAACTACAACTGAAAGTTACGCTTTATGAAACGCCTAGAAACTTTGTAGAATACTCGGGAACTTAGTTGTTTTTAGCTCCTTTGCGTTCTTTTTTATAGCCTTTGTAATTTTCAATAGCTTCTGTTATAATCTTTTTAGCTATTTCAGCATTTTGAAACTCTTCTACAACCACTACTTTGTTTTCCAGTTTTTTATAATCCTCAAAAAAGTTTTGAAGCTCCACCGTTAGGTGTGGTGGTAATTCTGAAACATCATTTATATGATTGACACTCATATCGTTTTTAGCAACAGCAATGATTTTGTCATCTCCTTCACCATTGTCTACCATTCGCAGTACACCAATTACTTTGGCTTCTACAATACACATGGGATCAACGTCTATTTGACAGATAACGATGATGTCTAGTGGGTCGTTATCATCTCCTAATGTTTGTGGGATAAATCCATAATTATGTGGATAAGAAACAGATGAAAAAAGTACACGGTCTAGTCGCAATAAACCGGAATCTTTGTCCAATTCATACTTTGCTTTACTCCCTTGTGGAATTTCAATGATAGCTTGTACGGTATCCGGTTGTTCATCTCCAACCGTTACATGATGCCAAGGATTAAATTTCATATTATTTTAATTTTTATTATTTAGTTAAGGTTAATCCTCCCCAAACAGCAAGTAAACCTAAAACAAAGCTACTTACACTGTATAGAAAGAATCCACTGTAATTTGCATTTTGAATCATTGAAATGTTTTCAAATGCAAAGGAGGAAAAAGTTGTGAATCCACCACAAAAACCAATGGTTAGAAATACTCGCCACTCATCATTCATCCAATTCAATCTTTCGGAAAATCCAAACACAATTCCAATTAGCAAACACCCTAAAACATTGATAGTAAATGTACCATAAGGAAAATTTAAGGGGAGAATTTTAGAAAATCCTAAACCAATTAAATACCGTGCAGTACTTCCCAAAAAACCTCCCAATCCGACTAACAATATTGTCCTACCCATAAAAATAAATTTCATTCCTAAAAAGAGTAGGAGTCATCAGCCTAGGCGGTTTGTAAAAAGGAAGACCCCATTTCCTGAGTGCAAAGATAAAAAGATTTGAAGACTATAATTTTCCTATATATTCTAATTTTTCAGAAGCTGCCATACCATTAGGATTACAACCCAGTTTTCCTTCGGGAATTTCCATACTTAGATTTTGATAAAAGTCAATCCAACCCTGATTAAATGTGTCTTCATTTGGATTTTTAAAGGTCATAGGATTTAGTTTGAAAATCGAATCTTTCTCAAAAGAATAATACACAAAGTCAGAACAGTAATAAGCAGTATCACTTAGTACATATGTGAAATTATAAGGCTTTCCGAGCATGGTTTTAGCTTTTTTGATAGCTTTTTTATAGTTGGGTTTAAATTTACTTTTGATTCTATAAATATCAACTACTGCCCCATCTTTTTTCGCATTGATTAGAAATTGTTTTAGTGTGATTCTTTCAGAGCCATTTTTGGTGGCAGCATGTAGTACCCAGTATTCTTGGTTAACTTTTTCCACAAGCGCAATATGTGAATAATTTGTATTCAAATCAGTTTGAGTAACTTCGTCAATCGCTTTTGACAGACTACCGGAAGAGTTACCAACAAATAATAAGTCTCCATTTTTTAAATTACTAGAAGTAAACGTTGACTGGCAACCAATTATAAATAAGAATAGTATCCAAATAGAATTTTTCATAAGACAAAGATAAGTTTCTGCAAAATTTTTATGTAGAATCCCTGTGGAAATGTAGGGGATTTTTCCTATAATTTAAAGTTTGTTAAAATGTAATTCACTGTAAATCAAATGTATATTTAAATAATTGTAATTGTTTTGGTTTGTTTGGTAATGAATAATGGACTAAATTAGACTTTCTATTTATAAAAACTATTTATTATGAAAACACTAAATTTAACTTTAATGATGCTTATGGTATCATTTGTTTTATCATGTCAACAGAAGCCAGAACCTACAATTGGAGAGCCACCACCACCGGTAGAGCCTACTAATTTAATTTCATTGGATGCTGCCAAAAAGCAACTTAATTTTTATAAACAAGCTCATCCGGGAGTAACAGGGGACGAATATGCGCTACGTACATGGATTTCGATTGAAGAGCTAGAGAACTACATTGCTTTTATGAAAGAGGAATCTAAAAAGAAAGGAATTAAAATAACGGGGATTGATTTTATTCATACACAGTATAAAGAAGGGAAACCTGGTATGAAAAATGAATTGAACAAGGATTATGAACTAACACTAATGTACGCTCCAACTTTTGATGATAATGGAAAAAATGTAGCTTTTGACCCACTAAACTCCAAAGAAGGAGATCCGGCTACACTAAAATCATTATTGAGTAGTAAATCAGAGAATGACACTATTGGAAATGGTGACTCAGCAGGTAAAGGAGGTCCTGGATCCAGCGGAATTGCCAATAAACTAAATAGTTGTCCAAACAAATGTGACTAAACTTTTTGAGGGAGATGGGGTCAATTTATGATATTGCAATTAGCGTTCAATTACTTACCTTTTTAGTGAGTTTATTGGTGCTATACAAATACAAACATACTCCCTTGAAAATACTCCCTATATTTTTAGGAGTTGTGGCAATCTTGGAATTTTATTGTCGTTTTTATTACCCTAAAAATAATGTTTGGATGTACAACTTATTGATTCTAGTTGAATTTAATTTTTACTCCTATTTATTTTATCAGTATCTAAAAGAGGTTGCTAGAAGGCTTGTAGTTGGTCAAGTTATTTTATTCAACCTCTTTTTTGTTATAGTTTATATATTTGATATTCAAGACATAAAAGGAGAGAATTATAGTTATTGCAACGCTATATCCTATCTACTTTTGATTATTCAATTGGTTATGACATTTAATCAAATGCTTCATATTAATAATATAAAAGAATTAACTAGGAATTTACTCTTTTGGATAGGAGTAGGGCTATTATTCTTTTGGGCAACCTCATTGCCTATTTTTTCTATTAGTAATTGGAATGAAATATTAGGAGAATTTAAGTATAATATTATCTATATTCTGTTTGTGGCTACAGTTGTTATGAATCTCTTGTTTATCTTTGGGTTTATATGGAGCAAAAAGAAATATACTTACTAATTATATCTGCTTCGCTAACTGCGTTGATTCTGATCATCTCTTTATTGATTTTATTTTTATCCTACCAAAAAAGAAAAGAAAAGTACAACAGAGAAATTACCCAAACTAGAATTGAAATAAAAGAACAAACCCTAAAAAATATAGCATGGGAAATTCACGATAACATAGGTCAGATTTTATCAACACTAAATTTATCCAGTTACAAAATACTAGAAGAAGCCCAACCCGAACTCAAACCAAAAGTAGAAGAAATGCAGGAGCTGATTCAGATAGTAATAAAAGAAGTTCGTAGCCTGTCAAAAGGACTTAACACAGACTATATAAAAAATGTAGGTTTGGTAAAATCAGTAGAATTAGAATTACAAAGATTTGACCGTTTAAAGTTTTTAAAAACAGAATTTAAAGTAGAAGGCTCTCCTTTTTTTATACCGGATGATAAAGAAGTCATTTTACTCCGTATCATTCAAGAGTTTTTGTCAAACTCCCTAAAACATGCACGAGCAACCCAATTGTCTACAGTCTTCACGTTTTCTGGAAAAAAACTGGAAATTATAATTGAGGATAATGGAGTAGGCTATGACGAAACAGCAGCAGTAGGAACAGGAGTCATAAATATGAAAAATCGTGCAAAACTTATCGGAGCTTTTCTTAAATTAGAGTCAGAGTTAAATAAGGGAACAAAACTAAGTATAACGTATCACAAAAAACCCTCAGATCATGTCACATAAAATAGTAATTGTAGATGACCATGTACTCTTCACAAGAGCGTTAGGAGATATGGTAAATAATTTTGAAGGGTATGAAATATTATTCAGTGCCGAAAACGGAAAAGATTTTATAGACAAACTCTCAAAAGCAACAAAAACACCAACCATAGTACTTTTGGACCTAAATATGCCATTGATGAATGGATTTGAAACCCTAAAATGGATAAAAGATAAAAACCTAGACCTAAAAGTACTCATACTTTCCATGAATGATGATGAATCAAATATCATAAAAGCTGTTCGCGATGGAGCAAACGGATATTTACTCAAAAGTACCACTCCAAACGAACTAAAACAAGCACTGGAATGTATTATTGATAATGGGTTTTATCACAATGAAATTGTCAGTACAGCTTTACTAAACAATATTAATGCAAAACCAGAAAAACCCTTTGGAGAATTAAAAGAAAGAGAAATTCGGTTTCTAAAACTCGTTTGTACAGAAATGACATATAAAGAAATTGCAGATGAGATGTGTTTAAGTCCCAAGACCATAGATGGTTATCGTCAAGCCTTATTTGAAAAATTAAATATAAAAAGTAGAGTAGGACTTGTCCTATTTGCCATGCACCAAAAAATAGTGGATTAATTCACTCCCATCTATTGTGTACACGTATATTTTAATACATTTGTATTCAAAATTCAATTAAAGTAATACAAATGAAAGTAACCGCATTCAATCAAATTCATAAAGACTTAGGAGCAAAAATGGTTCCCTTTGCAGGTTTTGAAATGCCTGTTCAGTACACAGGAGTAAATCATGAACATCAGGTAGTTAGAGAAGCTGTTGGTGTTTTTGATGTAAGTCACATGGGGCAATTCTATGCAAAAGGTTCAAATGTAGAAGAGTTACTACAATTTATCACAACAAATGATGTAACCAAAGTAGAAATAGGACAAGCACAATACACCTGTATGCCTAACGAAAAAGGAGGAATTGTAGATGACCTAATTATCTATAAAATTTCTGATGAAGAATGGATGTTGGTAGTCAATGCAGCAAATATTGAAAAAGACTGGAATTGGATTCAACAAAATAACAAATGGGATGTAACTCTAGAAAATAAATCAGATGAAATGTCATTATTAGCAATTCAAGGACCAAAAGCAGTAGAAGCCATGCAGTCCTTGACTGAAACTAACTTGACAGAAATCCCCTTTTATCACTTTCAAATTGGACAATTTGCAGGAATAGATAATGTTATTATTTCAGCCACCGGATATACAGGTTCAGGAGGATTTGAAATTTATTTTGAAAACAAAGATGCTGAGCAAATTTGGAATCAAGTGATGAAAGCCGGAAAAACCTTTGGAATTGAACCTTGTGGACTAGCAGCACGAGACACACTGCGACTAGAGAAAGGCTATTGTTTGTATGGAAACGATATAAATGATGAAACAACACCACTAGAAGCAGGACTGGGTTGGATTACAAAGTTAAACACAGATTTTGTTGCCAAAAATATTATTGCAAAACAAAAAGAAGATGGAATAACCAAAAAATTGGTTGCCTTTAAAATGATAGAAAAAGGAATTCCCAGACAAGGCTATAAAATTGTAGATGAGTATGAAAATACATTGGGAAATGTCACATCTGGTACACAATCACCTATGCTGAAAGAGGGAATAGGATTAGGATATGTAACAGTAGATTTTTCAAAGCCAGGAAATACAATTTACATTCAGATTCGCGATAAAAATATCAAAGCAGAGGTTGTGAAATTACCGTTTGTTTGAACAAGTAAACAATAATATTTCATAAAATAAAAAGTCCCAATTATAAATTAATTGGGACTTTTTTATGGGTACTTTTTATTATTATCAAATTTAAGTCATTTTGATTTTTTTTCGTGAATTTGTTAAAAAATTACTAACATTGTTTTAAATTAACACATCACATGGGGAATAATGCAGCATCTTGGGGTTCAAGAGTAGGACTAATATTAGCAATGGCAGGAAATGCAGTAGGACTTGGTAATTTTTTGCGATTTCCGGTCCAAGCAGTAGAAAATGGGGGTGGAGCTTTTATAATTCCTTACCTTATTTGCTTTTTGGTCATGGGAATCCCACTTCTTTTTATAGAGTGGACTATTGGTCGTTATGGTGGTAAACACGGAAACCATAGTACACCTTATATATTGGACACGATGGCGAAAGGACGCATTTGGAAATACATAGGAGTTTTTGGAATTTTCACAAATGTGGCAGTAATTTGTTACTATGTTTACATCGAATCTTGGACGATGTCCTATGTTTTACATTCCGTTTTTGGAACTTTTACAGGTATGTCCCAAACAGAAACTGCTGACTTTTTTAACTCATATGTAAATATTACAGAAAGCACATTTGGGATTCCATATGAAGCAGTAGTTTTTTATATAGTTTGCTTATTGTTAAACACCTATATACTATCAAGTGGTTTAAAGGGAATAGAAAAAGTTGCTAAAATTGGAATGCCTTTGCTGATAATTTTTGGAGCAATATTAGCTGTAAAAGCCTTTACTTTAGGAGATAGTAATGCATCAGAAGCCTTTCCCGATGCTAATGCTTGGGATGGTTTGAACTTCTTGTGGACTCCGCAATATGAATCATTACTAGATTCAAAAGTATGGTTAGCGGCAGCAGGTCAGGTCTTTTTTACATTGTCAGTAGGGATGGGGACGATTCATTGCTATGCAGCCTATGTACGAGCAAAAGATGATATTGCGCTTAATGCTGTTTCAGCCGGATTTATGAATGAATTTGTAGAAGTCGTTTTGGGAGGAGCAATTGTGATTCCAATCGCAGCAGGTTATTTAGGTTTGGATTGGGTGATTAATAATGCTGGATTTGGTATGGCGTTCCAGACAATGCCGTATTTATTCCAGCAATGGGGGCAAGTACTAGGAGCTGTAGGTGGTGTTTTGTGGTTTGGATTACTATTCTTTGCAGGAGTTACTTCCTCACTTGCTATGGGGACTCCTTGGGTAGGATTTATGCGAGATGAATTTAAATGGTCACAGAAAAAATCAGCTATTTCCTTTGGAGTACTAGTTATGGTATTTGGACTCCCGACTGTTTTCTTTTATACTCAGGGTGTTTTTGATGAATATGATTACTGGGCGGGAACGATTAGTTTGGTTGTTTTTGCATTATTAGAAACCATTGTTTTTGCATGGATTTTTGGAATCAAAAAAGGGTGGAATGAATTGATGGAAGGTGCAGATATAAAAATTACACCAATTTATAAATACATTATTTTGATTGTAACTCCGGCACTTTTAATTTGGGTTTTTGTATCAAATGTAGAAGATATTTATCATAAAATTACACATAAAGACATTGCGAACAAATCCTATTTTAGTGATGAATACTATGCGGAGGCTTTCCCTAGTGATGATGAAGAAAATCAGGTAGTAGCAGTTGTAGACTCGGTTTCTATGGATGGTAAATATCTAAGTCTAGCTTTTACTAATAAGAGAAATCGTTTTGATAAACAAACTGACAAAGTTGTTGAGGAGGTATTTGAAGACACCAAAGTATATCAGTTTGATGGAAATCAACAAGTTATAGTAAAAGTTGGTGATAGCGTATCATTTGGAACACCTATTGCCAAAGGAGATTTTACAAATAAAGTCATGTATTTGGATTTAGGTAGGGGACTATTGCTTACACTATTTTTATTTTTAACTATTTTAGTTTACGTAGCCTATAGAAAGAGAAGGAGAGAAGGACGAATTTTTAATCAATATTCTTAAATAACTATGAACACATCAGCACTTATAACCATGCTTTCAGCACAGATTATTGTGATTTCGGTTACTGTCTATTTTTTTATCAGAGTATTGAAAACTCCACCAAAGCAAGAACCGGATTCGTATTCTGAAAATGATGATATAGAAAGATAACCATTTATAAATTTTAATATACCATAAATTAGAATTTAAACCTTTAAGATTTATATATGTTGTGTAGATAAATATTTCTTAAATCCTATTGACAAATCTCATAGAATTTGGGCAGGAAGTGAATTTATAATTATCTTGCCGAAAATTTAAAATAGGATGAAAAAATCATTGATTATTCTAGCTGTCTCAGCTCTCATTTTTGCATGTAAAAAAGATACTGAAAAGGTAGTGGGAACAAATGAGAAAGGAGAAAGTTTAGTTGTGAACGAACAAGGAGATACCATTGTTGCGGTAAATAATGATTCTATAGCTGTTTCAGAACAAACACCCATAGTAGAAGAAGAAACAGCACTTATCAAAAATGCAGATGAATCCTATACTTTTCGGTACAATCTAAAAAAAGGAGAAACCTATCCATTTTCATTGAAAGTTTCTCAAAATCAATCACTTTCTTCCGGTGGTCAGTCAGTTAGTATGAAAAATGCTCGAACTGTTGATTTTAATTATTTAGTAGAAGACGTAGTTAATAATACATTTAAAATCAAAGCAACATTCAAAGGGTTTAGTGAAAAATTTAATGGGCCCAATGGAGAATCCATGTCTTATAACACAAATTCAGGGAAACCGGCAGAGAAAGACATTGCACAAAGTTGGTCTATTTACAAGGCAATTGTAAATGAAACTTTTCAAATGGAAATAGACAACAAAGGGAAAGTTCTATCTGTAAAAGGTCTAGAAAAAGTAATTTCAAATGTAGAGGGTAAGTTGCAAAGTAATTTCAATGCAGAAGAAAAAAAGCTGTTAAAAGAATTACTATCAGCTTCACTAAGTTCAGAAGCAATCAAATCACAATTTGAAGAAACACTAAATATATTTCCTGATCAAAATCTAACTGTTGGAGAGCAGTGGTCAGACTCGCAAAATATAAGTGAAGGACCTGTAAAAGGAACAAATAAAGTAACCAGAACGTTTAAAGGAATAAATGATGGCTTGGCTACTATCACCGTCAGTGGCGTTCAAGACGTGAAAGGCTCAGATACACAAGAAGGAATCAGCATGAGTATGACCAACAAAGCTACTTTAAATGGTCAAATTGATTTGGATATGGAAACGGGGTGGATAAAAAAGGTAAACATCACAAAGAAAGAAACTGTTAATACTACTTATCAACAAGGTGACCAAAAACAAAGTGAAAGTGGAACTTCAACAACTGTAACAACTGTTAATTAATCATGTCAATATTTAAATTCTTATTATACTTTCTACTGGCCTTTATTGTGGTACGATATTTAATGAGAATTATGTACCCCAAACAATCACGGCAGCCTAAAAATAATTCCAATATGAAATCAAGAGGAGGTAGTGAAAGTTTAGAAAAACCCAAATTTACCATTGAAGCAGAATCAGTTGATTATGAAATAATTGAGGAACATAAAGATCAAAATGAAAAATAAAAACCTAATTTTCAGTGCAATTTCCCTTATAGCATTTGCTGTTTTGGCATTGGTGTATTGTTCTCCTATATTTTCAGATAATGCTATAATTCAACCCGATATTGTTAACTATAAGGGAAGTGCAGAAGAAATGCTGCAATACAAGAAACAAACAGGGGAAAACACTTATTGGTCTAACGCTATGTTTGGTGGAATGCCTACGTACCAAACAGGAGCTAAATATGACAATGATTTTATAAAAAGTATAGACCATACATTACGGTTTTTACCACGTCCTGCCGATTATATTTTTTTACTATTTTCCGGTTTTTTCATTTTAGGAATGATTCTATTCCGTAATTGGAAATATGCACTTGCGGGTTCTGTCTTTTTTGCATTGGGTGCTTATTTTTATATTATTATAGGAGCAGGACACAATGCAAAAGTTCATGCTATTGCTTACTTTGCACCTTTGGTCGGAGGGATTATCTTATTGTATCAACGCAAATTTATCCTCGGATTTATTCTTACCGCATTGTTTATGGGGTTAGAATTATCAACCAATCATCCACAAATGACGTACTATTTGTTTTTGGTAATGTTGGTTTATTTTATAATTGAACTAGTTCAGGCAATTAAGAAAAAAGAAGTAAAGCCCTTTGTAATTTCTACCGGATTACTAGCAGTAGCTTGTTTGATTGGAGTTGGATTAAACACAACCCGACTTCTTACAACTTATGAATACAGCCAAGAAACCATTCGTGGAAAGTCTAATTTAACAATTCTCACTGAAAAACAAAACGGTTTAGACCATGATTATATAACCAATTGGAGTTATGGAAAATTAGAAACATTTAATTTGTTTATCCCTAACTTCATGGGAGGAGCAAGTCAACCAAAAGAAGAGAATTTAAAAAATTATGTAACAGAACTTCAAAAACAACAATATATACTCGATTTAAAAGATGAATTTAATGCCCAAGCATTTGATTATTTAGCATCAAGTCCAGTTTCTACTTATTGGGGTGAACAACCTGGAACTTCAGGACCTGCTTATCAAGGTGCCGTAGTTGTTTTTCTATTCATTCTCGGATTGTTTTTGGTACGAAATAAATGGGCGAAATACAAGTGGTGGCTATTTTCAGCAACAGTTTTGAGTATCGTATTAGCATGGGGAAAAAACTTTGAACCACTTACCAATTTTATGATTGATAATTTCCCGTTCTATGACAAATTCAGAGCGGTTTCGTCTATGTTGGTTATGGCAGAATTTACAATGCCACTTTTAGCAGTACTTGCTTTATATACTTTTTTTAAAGATACAGATTTGTCCGATGAATATAAAAAGAAAATTCTTTTGTATGCAGGGGGTGGAGTTGTCGTGCTTCTATTTATTTTCTATCTATTAGGTGGTAGCCTATTTGATTTTACAACAAGCTATGATGTACAATCCAAACAACAATATTTAGAATTGGTAAAAGAATACAATCAACAAGCGTATGGTACTTGGGATACAATGTTGAATAATCTAAATAATGCACTTCGCCAAGACCGAATTGACATGTTTAAGGCTGATACAATTCGTACACTTTTATTTGTTATACTAACATTAGTTTTACTGTATTTGTATCAAATTAAAAAAATTAAACACAGTTTAATTGTTATTCTAGGAATTTCAGGATTGGCTCTATTAGATGGTTGGCAAATAGATCGTCGTTATTTGAATGAAGATAATTTTGTTCCAAAAATGTTTGTAGATAATCCATTTCCAACAGAAATGTCACCACGTTTGATGAATGAAGCAAGTAAGAATCATCATATAGCCGGAATTGCACAAAAAGTCTCATTCAACAAGAGTTTGGATAGTTTACACCGAGTAGACAAAGGAAATTATAGAGTTTTTGATAATGTATTCAGTACGTTCAATGACGCAACTACATCCTACTTTACACATTCAATTGGTGGGTATCATGGAGCTAAACTGCATAATTACCAAGACATAATAGATTTGTATTTTTCCAATTCTGAAAAAGTACAAAAACTTGGTATTTCAACAGCACATACACAAAAAATCCTCAATATACTCAATACAAAATATGTTGTTCACGGTAATCCACAAAGCCCTATGATTCAATTAAATCCTGAGGCATATGGAGGTGTGTGGTTGGTGTCAACCATAAAATTTGCAAACAATGCAGATGATGAAATTTTGGCACTAAAAGATGAAGACTTGCGAAATACTGCGGTGATTGGAAAAGAGTTTCAAGCCACATTAAAAGGAAACTTTGTACAAGATAGTATTTCATCTATTAAACTAACGGAATATCAACCCAATAAATTAACTTATCAAGCCAATATAGCGTCACCTAAATTTGCAGTATTTTCAGAAGTATATTATCCGCATGGATGGACAATAAAAGTTGATGGAAAAGAACGGGAATTGATTAAAACAAATTACTTCTTACGTGGTGTCCGGCTGGAAACCGGTGATAAAGAAATCGTTATGGAATTCAATCCATCATCTGTGAAAACAGGAAATACTGTTACATTGGCTTTCAATGTTTTATTTGTGCTAGTCCTTTTAGGCGGTGGTTTTTTGTGGTGGAAAAACAGAAAGACTACTGCTATTTCAGAACGTTAATATTGAAAGCAACTTTAAGTTTTTAACTATTGAATTTCGTTAAACTTGAATTTTTGGAAAATGCCGAATAAAAAAGTTTTAATCATCACCTACTATTGGCCTCCGGCAGGAGGACCGGGAGTACAGCGCTGGTTAAAATTTTCAAAATATTTACCTGAATTTGGATTTGAACCGATTATTTACACACCGGAAAACCCGTCCTACCCAATTATTGATGAGTCACTTTTAAAAGATATTTCAACTGATTTAACCGTAGTCAAAACAAAAATTTGGGAACCTTATAAAATAGCAGAAAAGTTAAATCCTTCAACAAAAAAATACAAAGCCGGACAATTTGAAAAAGCTGATAACCAATCTATTCTTACGAAACTATCGGTTTATATACGAGGAAATTTTTTCATACCGGACGCTCGGAAATTCTGGATTAAGCCATCGGTTAAATTTTTAGAGGATTATTTACAAGAAAACCAAATCGAAACGGTTATCACAACAGGGCCACCACATAGTACGCACCTAATCGGTTTAAAGTTGAAACAAAAAAAATCAAAACTGAAATGGTTGGCAGACTTCCGTGATCCTTGGACAGCTATTAGCTATCATTCACAACTAAAACTCAGCGTAAACTCACAAAGGAAACACAAAGCATTGGAAAAAGAAGTTGTAACAAATGCCGATTGCATAATTGCAACAAGTTTTACGGATGCAGAAAATTATAAAAATTTAGGAGCAAAAAGGGTAGAGGTTATCACAAATGGGTTTGGAGAATCAGATTTTTATGATGAGAAATCAAAAATTACGAGTCTGAAATTTAAAATTACGTATAGTGGTGGACTTGAACTGGCCAGAAATCCCGAAATTTTATGGACGGTCTTAAATGAATTAAAAACTAAAAATCATAAATTTTCTGATGATTTGGAAATAGAATTTGTTGGGAACTTAAGTCGTGATGTAGAAAATTTCATTAAAAAAAATGGATTGACTGATAATTTAAATAAAGTAGGCTACATTTCACATAAAGAGTCTATTATGAAAATAAAACAATCATCTTTGTTACTGCTTTGTAATTTTCCAAACGAAAAATCTAAAGGAATAATTCCGGGGAAATTATTTGAGTACATGGTAACAGGAAATGCCATCCTGGCAATCGGTCCGAGTGGAGGAGATGTTGAGCGAATTTTAAAGGAAACAAATTCAGGACAATATTTTACTCAATCAGACAAAGTAGAAATAAAGTCTTTCATACTGTCAAATTATGAAAAATGGAAAATGGGTGAAAAAAATCACCCATCTTCTGAAGTTTATAAATATTCTAGAAAATCTTTAACCGAAAGGCTATCAATGCTACTGTCGGATTAATTCTTGGAAGGTGTACTCTTTAGTACATCCAAAAAGAAATTCCAGAATTTTTGTACCGATTTTATTTCAACACGTTCGTCGGGTGAGTGTGCTCCAAAAATATTTGGTCCAAAAGAAATCATATCTAGATTTGGATAGTGCCCACCGATTATTCCACACTCTAGACCACCGTGAGTTGCAATGATTTTAGGTTCCTCATCAAATTTTTCCTTGTACATAGCTTTCATCAAATCCAATATTTCAGAATTTACGTTGGGTCTCCATCCGGGATAAGCTCCTGAAAATCCTACATCAAACCCGGCGAGTTCAAAACTTGCTTGAAGTGATTGGGTCATGGCTTTTTTACCGGATTCTATTGCTGAACGAGACAAACACAAAATTTTCATTTCACCATCTTTTACAACCACATTTGCCACATTGTTTGAAGTTTCTGTAACGCCTTCCATTTCAGGGCTCATTCGGTAAACTCCGTTGTAAGCAGACATGATGGCTTGTGCTAATTTTTTTGTTTCATCAATTGAAGCTACTGATTTTACTAATTCTATTGGGATGATTTCGATTATAATTCCCGGTTCTATAGGTTTGTATTCATTTAAAATATCTTTTTTTAAACTCTCCAGCACGGTATTTAAATCATTTGCAGTTGAAGTAGGGAAGGAAATCACAAAATGTCCTTCACGCGGTATTGCATTTCGCAAACTACCACTATCCATAGAGGAGATTTGAGCATTTTTTGAAACAGCTTCTATAAGAAATCTAGCCAACAGTTTATTGGAATTTCCCAATCCTAACTGTATATCTCCACCGGAATGTCCTCCTTTTAATCCCTTAATGGAAACTTTCAAAGAGGAAAAATCGTCATTTACTTGTTGAACTGAATATTTCTTGGTTGCTGTCACATCGATTCCTCCGGCACAGCTTATGGTGAGTTCATCATCTTCTTCCGTGTCCAAATTCAAGAGAATAGAACCGGACAGTACAGATTCGTCTAAACCAATTGCTCCAGTCATCCCCGTTTCTTCATCAATCGTAAAAAGTGCTTCAATAGCTGGATGTGGGATTTCATTTGATTCCAATACAGCCATAATTGCTGCTACCCCGATGCCGTTATCAGCGCCCAATGTAGTTCCTTTTGCTTTTACAAAACCATCGGTATCTATGTACATTTGAATTCCTTGTGTGTCAAAATCAAAGTCAATATCGTTGTTTTTTTGACATACCATATCTAAATGTGATTGTATAACAACTGTTTTTCGGTTTTCCATACCCGAAGTTGCTGGTTTTTTTATGATAACGTTTCCTACACCATCTTTAACGGTTTCAAGATTTAAACTTTTACCGAAATCCATCATAAACTGGATGATGCGTTCTTCTTTTTTTGACGGTCTTGGTACTTCATTTAGTTTAGAAAAATTCACCCAAATACCCTTGGGTTCTAAGTTTTGTATTTCGTTCATATTTCTATTTTTTAATTACTGAATTGGAATTTTATAGAGTTTCTTTTAACCACTTATAGAATTCGGTATGCCAAATAATGGAGTTTTGAGGATTGAGAACCCAATGATTTTCATCTGGAAAATAAAGTAATCTACTTTTCAGACCGTGCAATTGAGCTACTTGAAAGGCTTCTAACCCTTGTCCAATAGGAACTCTATAATCTTTTCCTCCTTGGATAATTAGCATAGGAGTATCCCATTTATTTACAAAATTACTTGGATCAAATTCTGTATAAGTTTTTGTAGCTTCTTTGTTAGTATCCCAATATGCTCCTCCTGCGTCCCAATTGGTAAACCATAACTCTTCAGTTGTTCCATACATGGATTTTAGATTAAAAACACCGTCATGTGCAATAAATGTTTTGAAACGTTTGTTGTGAATACCTGCTAAATAAAAAACAGAATAACCACCATAACTTGCACCAACAGCACCTAAGCGGTTTTTATCTACATAAGATTCTTTGGAAATATTATCAATAGCAGATAAATAGTCATTCATCACTTGCCCTCCCCAATCTTTACTAATGGCTTCATTCCACGCTACACCGTGTCCAGGCATACCTCTACGATTGGGTGCGATTATAATATAGCCATGAGCTGCCATGAGTTGAAAATTCCAACGGAAAGAGTAAGTTTGTGTGAGTGGAGACTGTGGACCTCCTTGGCAGTAGAGTAGGGTTGGGTATTTCTTTTTAGGATCAAAATTTGGTGGATAGATAATCCATGAAATCATGTCTTTATCATCTGTTGTTTTTATAATTCGTTTTTCTATTTTACTTAATTTAATAGATGAATAAATTTCTTTATTGACATTTGTCAATTGAATCATTTTTCCGGAATTTAGATTAACTGAATAGAGTTCTGTTGCGTGATTCATATCAGTTCGGGTAATGATGAGTGTGTCTCCTACCTGTCCAACTAGTCCAGAAACATTAAAGTCACCGGAAGTAATTTGTTTTATTTCTATTGGTTTTTTACTGTTATTTGTAGGAATATAATCAACAGAGAATAATTGTATAGTACCACCTACTGGAGCATTAAAGTATATTTTCCTACCGGATTCTGCCCATTTAAAACTATTTACAGTTCCATCCCAATGTTGTGTTAAATTTATTTTTAAGCCATTAAAAAAAACAACTATATCATTTTTATCTGCTTCGTATCCATCTCTTACCATACTGGTAAAAGCAAGAGCTCCTTCTTTTGAAAAGGAAGGGTTCATATCATAACCAAGCATTCCTTTGGTCAAGTTTTTAGTTTGCCTAGTTTTTAAATCATATTCATATAAGTCGGTATTAGTACTAGTTGCATAAGCTTTTCCCTTTAGTTTTTTTGAAACATAGATGATTTTACTACCATCATTATTCCATGTGAAATCTTCATCACCTCCAAAAGGCATTTGTGGACAATAGTAAGGTTCGTCTTTCATAATATCAATTCCCTTTTCATTAGAATTAATATTCTTTAAAATTAAATGGTTATATGAACCATCATTCCATGTGTCCCAATGTCTGTAAGCTAAGTCATTATATATATATACATCTGATTCTTTTAGATTAGGATATAAATCTTTTCCTAAGACATTTTCTAATTTTATTTTTTTAATTTCAATTTTTTTAGTTTTATTTGGGGAAATAGATTTATCAGTCAAAAGTTTAGAGGGATCTTCTATTTCTTTTGCTTTTCCTCCTTTTAAAGAAATAATATACCTTTTAATAGTTTTTGTTCCAGCTTCTGCTTGGTACTCTGTTAGTGAATAGAGTATATTTTGGTTATCATCTGAGATACCAATAGGAGAAAGTCGTTTTACTTTCCAGAGAAGTTCGGGTGTCATCATATTTTGAGAAAATGAGGGAAGTAAGTATCCAAGGGTAAATACAAGTAGTAATAAGCGATTCATATTTTTTTATTTGGACTTCAAAGATAAGAAAACTGTATCTTAGTTAAGATTA
>JBKEAG010000159.1:0-4000 GCA_047972025.1 Moheibacter sp. | reverse complement strand
TATACTGAACAACAGGATTAAACATATCTGTGATTTTTTTAAATAATTTAGTTTAATATTTGATAAGCAAACAAAGCTGCAACATAAGCCAACCCTGTCATGAAACAGAGTTGTAAAAGTGTCCATTTCCATGAATCAGTCTCTTGTCTAACGATAGCAATGGTACTCATACACTGCATTGCGAAAGCGTAAAATAGTAAAAGAGAAATACCGGAAGCAAGGTTGTATGTGGGTTTGCCGGTATAGGTATTTATTTCTTTTGCCATTCTTTGTCGGATGGTCAATTCATCTTCTGTGTCACCCAAACTATAAACGGTTGCCATTGTACCTACAAAAACCTCTCTTGCAGCAAAAGATGAAATCAGTCCAATTCCCATTTTCCAATCATACCCTAGTGGTTTGATAGCAGGTTCTATGGCTTGTCCCATATAGCCTAAAAATGAATATTCCAACTTATAAGCTGTAATTTCATTTTCTAAATCTTCACCACTTAGATTAGGGTATTCTGACTTTACAATTTGTTCAGCATTATTAAACTTTTCTCCTGCACCAAAGCTACCCAATACCCATAAAATAACACTGATGGCTAAAATAATTTTACCAGCTCCTAAAACAAAACCAGAAGATTTTTCCCAAACTGTAATGAATACATTTTTCCATACAGGTAATTTATAAGTTGGTAATTCTAAAATAAGGTAACTTTTATAATTGGATTTTATAATTTTCTTTAAAATCCAAGCACTTCCAAGTGCACCAAATAGCCCCAATAAATACATTCCAAATAGTACGATTCCCTGTAAATTAAAGAAACCTAAGATCTTTTCGTCAGGAATAATCAATCCAATTATTACAATATAAATAGGCAAACGAGCCGCACAAGTCATAAAGGGTGTTACCAAAATGGTAATCAAGCGCTCTTTGTCATTTTCAATATTGCGAGCAGACATAACAGCCGGAATAGCACAAGCAGCTCCCGACATCAAGGGTACAGCACTTTTACCGCTTAGACCAAAAGGTCGTAACCATCGGTCCATCAAATAAACCACTCGGCTCATATAACCGGACTCTTCCATTAGGGATATGAAAAAGAATAATATAGCAATTTGCGGTATAAAAATGACAATTCCACCAATTCCGGCAATAATTCCATCGGTAATCAGACTATTAACCGGACCTTCTGGCAACCATGTAGCAACTAATCTTGTTAGATGAGAGAAACTTTCATCAATAAAGTCCATGAATGGACCAGACCAAGTGAATACCGCCTGAAAAATCAAAATTAAAAGAGCAAAAAAAATGAGGTATCCTAAAACGGGATGAATGAGGATTTGGTCTATTTTCTCTGTAAAATTAGTTGTTTTTTTTTCTTTGTAAATTACGGATTCTTTTACAATTGTATCAATTTCTTCATGTCGTTTTAAAATCTCTTTTACTTGTAAACGACGGGGAACAACTTTATGTTTAACTTTTAATTCATCAATTTCTTTTTGTATTTCATCATCAACTGAGGGTAAAGATTTTTGACTTAAATATTGCCACGCCAAGTACTCATGGCTAATACCTGTCTTGGTTTTAACCTCTGAAATCGCTTGGGAAAACTCTTTTGGAATTTCAAAAGTAGAAATGTTTGTTTCGGGTGTTTTTAGTAAGGCAGATTTAAACTCATCAATTCCAAAATTACTACGAGCATCAGTCAAGAGAACTTTGGTCTGTAATTGTTGCTCCAGTTGTTCTAAGTAGATTTCAATTCCTTGAGCTTGAATTTCACTTGCCATATTGACAACAAGTAAACTGGGAATCTCCAAATCCTTCACTTGTTGCAAAAGAATGATGGCACGTTTCAAGTGAGATGGCTCACCAATGATTACTGCCATGTCCGGGTGTTGAGGATGTTCTTTGTTGATTAAAACATTGGTGACAACTTGCTCGTCCAATGAATTGGGATAAATGCTAAAAGTGCCGGGAAGGTCAACTATTTCAATTTTTTCATTTTTGTATTGGAAAGAACCGGTTTTCTTTTCTACGGTCATTCCGGGGTAGTTGGCAATTTTTTGCCGTAAACCGGTAAGTACATTAAAAAGGGTAGATTTTCCAACATTAGGATTCCCTATCAAGGCTATTTTTTTAGCAATCATAGAAATTTTTCAATTATGATGGAACGCGCCTCAGAACCTCTTAGTGCTATAAAATTTACAGATTCCATTAGCTGTACACAGACAGGTCCATCAAAAGGGAGTCTCTTTTTTAGTGTGATAAATGACCCTGGAATTATACCGAGTTCATAAAACTTCATAGGAACTTCTTCTGAGTGAAATCCGGAAATTCGTCCTGAGTCCCCTGGTCGTAAATCGAAAAGCGTCTGATGGTCTGCCATATCCATTAATGATAAATCTTGGCAAAGATATTAATTATATTCAATCTAAATTAGATGATAGTTTTCATTTTTTAGGATTAGTTAAACTACTTATCTTTAGAGAAAATTTTTTTGATGAAACAATTGGTACTTTTTGTAGGAGCTTTTTATGGAATGTTGTCTGTGATTTTAGGTGCATTTGGTGCACACGCATTTAAAAAAATATTACCGATAGAAAAGCTAACGAGTTTTGAAACAGGGGTAAAATACCAAATGTATCATGCGATTTTGTTGTTAGTTATTGGCTTTTTCTTTTCATTTCAATCTACAGTGGAAAAAAGTATGGCATGGTCTGTTATGGTAGGGACTTTCCTTTTTTCTGTGAGTATTTACTTACTTTCATTTGCAGATCATTGGGGAGTGAATTTAAAGTGGCTAGGTCTCGTCACGCCACTAGGAGGTTTGTTTATGATTATTGGGTGGTTTTTGTTGATGCTTTGTGTTTTGAAAAAAGGCTAGTCGTTTATGTCTGTAAATTTTCTAAAATATACTTTTCGGTTTCTGACTCGTTCAGCCAACCGTCAATTTGTAAAGGGTCGGTATCGTAGTTGGACAACCAAAGTTCTATGATTTGTAGGATTGTAGGAAATTGGTTTTGTAGTGATGCAAAAGATTTAATTTTCAATAAGTTTAACTTCTCATCAGCCGGTACGGCAATTACTTTGTAGTCAATTTCGCCATCATCAATCAATTTCACTGTACCCAGAGGAATAATCGGCATGAGCGTTCCTTGTTTTAAGGATTCACAGATAACAAACACATCAACAGGGTCTCCATCTCCACCTTCATTTGTGTCAGAATGAGTTGAGGGAATAAAGCCATAGTTGGCAAAATAAGGGAGATAAGGGATGATGCGCTCTTCTCCATCTCTTTTGTCAATTTCGAAAGTAGAAGATTTTTTGTTGAACTCAAACTTTTTATTCGTTCCGGCTGGAATTTCAATTAAAGCATTAAAATACCCATCAGTTGATTTTAAAGGTAACATTTCTAAATTTTGTTTTTGGCAAGTTATAAAACAAGTACAAACAAGGAAGTACAATAGTTTTTTCATTATTAATTTTTTAGCATTTCCATGTGAGGAAGGCTGTCTTCTAGGTATTCTTCAGATATTTGGCTGAATTGATACTTTTCATAAAAGCCTTTCAGGTAAGACTGTGCACTAATTCTGACAGCAGTTGTTTCATAAAGATTTTCAATGATTTGCAAAGAAAAATCCATTAACTGATACCCTAACTTTAAATGTCTAAATTTAGGATGGCTGACAATTCTTCCAATAGAGGGTTCGGTATAAGAAATTTTTGGAGGGACAATGCGACAGTAAGCAATAATTTTACCATTAGATTCACACCAAAGGTGACCACAAAATTCATCTTTTCCATCACATTCATTGTACAAACAATTCTGTTCGACTATAAAAACATCATTTCTGAGTTGAAGAATTTCATAGAGCTCTTTGGGAGTTAAATCATCAAATTTTTTAAAGTTCCAAATCAAATTCATTTAATCAAGTTTTGAATAATTAGCCAATAATCGTTCAAACATTCGTTGACCAATCACCCGTTTGAGTGTGATAGAAAAACGCTGCAT
>JBKEAG010000129.1:0-8057 GCA_047972025.1 Moheibacter sp. | reverse complement strand
CGGGTTTTATACGAACATATAAAAGAACAGCAATTAATTCCAATTGAAAGCTATGAAGAAGTGTTAGGGAAAGGGCAAAAAGCAATTGTTGCAGGAAACGAAATCAAAATAGGGTCATGGTCATTTGTTGGAGTAGAAGAGCAAAATTTAATCAACCAAACACAAGTTTGGATTTCTATAAATGATGAAGTACGAGGAAGATTTGAGTTTAAAAATCAATATAGAAAAGGGTTGAGGGGTATGATTGGTGAATTGGATGCATATAAATTATCAATTCTTTCGGGAGATAATGATTCTGAATTAAAAAATTTAAAATTAACTTTCCCAAATACAACTCAATTTCATTTTAACCAATCGCCAGATAATAAGTTGAAATACATCAAATCATTGCAAAATAAAAAGTCAGATGTAATGATGTTGGGAGATGGGTTAAATGATGCTGGAGCCCTAAAACAAAGTGATATTGGTATTGTTATCTCAGATGATGTTAATAATTTTTCACCTTCGTGTGACGCTATATTGGACTCAAATGCTTTTACCAAATTACCCTTGTTTCTACGATTATCAAAAACCTCTATCAAGTTGATATGGTCAGCTTTTGTTATTAGCTTTTTGTACAATATTATAGGATTAGGCTTTGCAATATCAGGGAATTTAGAGCCGGTTGTTGCAGCAATTCTGATGCCAATTAGTTCTATTTCAGTAGTTCTATTTGCAACAATAAGTACTCAGATAAGTACTAAAATCATATTTAGAAATTTAGAATCAATATAAATTAACAAATAATTAAGAATGCTCTAACTAAAATCAGCACAATATTTCCTTTGCTGTTGTACATTTGTAAGCGCTATGGGGATTGTGATTTTAATGGTGATTGCAAGTGTTTCTTTGGCGACAGTGTTTTTAGTATTATTTATACTGGGTGCCAAAAAAGGACAGTTTGATGAAGATGAATCCCCTGCAGTGAGAATGCTCATGGAGGATAAAAAAGTTAAAGACAAAATTGATACATAATGCAAATGCAAACATTTAAGTACGATAATAAAATCGTAAAGTATTTTCTGTATGCTACCATTTTTTGGGCAATTATGGCCTTTTTATTTGGTGTAATAGTCGCAACATTAAAATTCTTTCCAGAATTACCGGATTATATCTTCGGTTCTGATGATGGAAGTGTTTCGTCATTATTTGGTGGAGGAATTGAAGGATTAGCAGCTACAAATGGTATGGCAGGATTTGGTCGTTTGAGAATGATTCACACGACATTTGCTGTTTTTGCATTCGTTGGAAATGGGTTCTTAGCCGGTGCATTTTATTCTATGCAACGATTATTGAAAACTCGATTGGCAAGTGATGTACTGAGTTGGATTATATTTTGGGGGTGGCAAGCATTTATAGTGTCATCATTAGTTTCATTTTTACTAGGATATAATACAAGTAAAGAATATGCAGAACATGAATGGCCAATTGATATAGCGATTACAATCGTTTGGGTATTGATAGGTGTTCAGATGTTATGGACAATTGCAAAGAGAAGAGTAAGACATTTATACGTAGCAATATGGTTCTATATTGGAACTTGGGTAGCAGTAGCTATGCTACATGTGTTTAATAATTTAGAAATTCCGGTAACATGGAGTTTAACTGCACCAAAAAGTTACTCACTATATGCTGGAGTTCAGGATGCCTTAGTTCAGTGGTGGTATGGTCATAATGCAGTAGCATTTGTTCTTACGACACCTATTTTGGGATTGATGTACTATTTTGTGCCAAAAGCAGCAAATCGCCCGGTTTTCTCCTATAAATTATCAATTATTCACTTTTGGTCTTTAATTTTTATTTATATATGGGCAGGACCACACCATCTATTATATACGTCACTACCCGGTTGGGTTCAGGCATTAGGAACTGGATTCTCAATAATGTTAATTGCTCCTTCTTGGGGAGGAATGCTGAATGGTTTGTTAACTCTTCGTGGAGCATGGGATAAAGTACGAGAAGATCCGGTTTTAAAATTTATGGTAGTGGCCATTACTTGTTATGGTATGGCAACTTTTGAGGGTCCTATGCTGGCAACTAAAACCTTAAATAAAATTGGTCACTTCACAGATTGGGTACCTGCGCACGTTCACGTAGGAACATTGGGGTGGAATGGATTTATCTTATTTGGTATGATTTATTGGTTAGTCCCAAAAATGTTCAATACAAAACTTGCTTCAAAAAGTATGGCAAATGCTCACTTTTGGATAGGAACCATGGGTATTTTATTTTGGGTAATTCCAATGTATGTTGCAGGTTGGACACAAGGTTTGATGTGGCAACAATTTAATGAAGATGGAACTCTTAAATATGGAAATTTCTTACAAACAGTAACTATTTTAAAAGATTGGTTATACCCAATGCGAGCATTTGGTGGAGCCCTTTATTTGACAGGAGGATTGTTGATGGTAGTAAATGTTTGGAAAACAATCCGTACAGGACATTTTGTGGCAAATGAAGAAGTAGAAGCTCCAGCTCTTGCTAAGGCAGGTTCAGCAAGAAAAAGTGGAGAAACTTACCATACTTGGTTAGAAAGAATGCCAACTACAATGACTGTTTTAGCATTTATAGCAGTTGCTATTGGAGGCTTAGTTGAAATTGTACCAATGTTAGTAGTCAAGGAAAATGTACCAACAATAACTTCTGTAACACCATATACTCCATTAGAACTAGAGGGTAGAGATTTATACATTCGTGAAGGATGTAATGCCTGCCACACACAGATGATTCGTCCATTTCGTGATGAAGTAAAACGCTATGGAGAATATTCAAAACCAGGAGAATATGTGTACCATCACCCATTCTTATGGGGGTCACAACGTTCTGGACCTGACTTGCACCGTCAAGGAGGAAAAAATCCGGATGCATGGCATTTTAAGCATATGTGGGATCCACGAGAAACCTCGCCAGGGTCGATTATGCCTCGATATCCATGGTTAGTATTTAACAAACTAGACCGTAGTATTACAAGAGAAAAAATGGAAGCCATGATAAAGTTGGGAGTACCTTACGTTCAAGAAGATTTGGATAATATAGATGCATATATTGATAATCAAGCAATGGCAATAGAGGCTAATATTTTTAGTCAGGCAACGGATTTGAAAGATTTGTTTGATGAGGAAGCAAAAGAAAAAGGAGAAGACTTTGTTCCATTAAGAGATAGAGAAATTGTGGCACTAATTGCTTATTTGCAGAGACTTGGAACAGATATTTCAACGGAACAAACAGAAACAACAACTATAACCGGAAACTAAGCATGTTAAAATACTTTAAAGAAACGTTTACCAATTATGAATATGCAGGAGTACTTCAAACAATATCTTTGGTATTATTTGTAGTTTTCTTCTTGGCACTGATATATTTCATTTGGAAACGTCCTAAAGGGTATTATAAAGACGAAGCAGAACTTCCGTTAGATGATTAATGAAAATTGAATTAACGAAATCACCTATCCGATTTCTTCTAATAAATTAAAAATTAGTACAAATGAAACAACGTACGCCCGGACGAGTATTTATACCAATCGTAATGGTTTCAATCATTGCAATTATTATGATGGTTTTTCCTTCAAATATAGAGAGTAAGCCTGGATTTTTAGGTTTTTTTGCAAACACTTGGAATCATTTTGTAGAAACTTTTTCAAATTGGATGTCAATTGTATTTGTGGCTATATCATTTATAATGTTATTGATTGTTAATTCAATCAATAAAGTAATTGAAACTCAAAAATTTCAAAAACTAAGTACACAAGAACAAGAAAGATATCTTGAAGTATCACAACAAAACTATTTTACAACACTGTGGAGAAGTGGTAGAGAAAGGCAAAGTGAAGAAGAAGAAGAGGCAATTGTATTGGATCATGGCTTTGATGGAATCAAAGAATTAGATAATGCTCTTCCTCAGTGGTGGATGGCTATGTTTTATATGGGAATAGTTTTTGCTGTGGTCTATATGATAGCATACGGATTTACAGATTTTGCTCATGCAGATATTGAATATGAAGAGCATAATGCAACGGAGCAGGCAAAAGTTGATAAATGGATACAAGAAAATGATATAACACTTGAGGGTGCAGTAAATAAATATACAGACTCTCAAGCTATGGAGGAAGGTGAAAAAATATACGAACAAACATGTGCAACATGCCATACAGCGAATGGAGGTGGAGGTATAGGGCCTAACCTGACAGATGATTATTGGGTAAATAAAACACAAAGCGATTTGTTCTCAAACATATACAGTATTATATATGACGGAAGTCCAAAAAATGCTCAGATGAGAGCGTTTGGACAAAGAGGAGAGCTTACCGGTTTGGCAATTGAAAAAGTTGCATCATATGTTTATTATCTAAACCAAGAAGCGGCTTTAGTTTCTGAAAATGAAGGAGGAGCAAAGCCACAAGGAGATAAAGTCTCTGAATGGAGTAGAAAATAGATAGATACACGGTTTGGTTTTTTATTAACCAATAAGTAGACTCAATTGAAATCATTCTGATATTCCTATTCGTACTGTATAGAAGTGGGGGAAATTATGAAAGAATCTCAGATTGAAGATAACGAATTAGAAGGACTTTCTGCTGAGGAAGAAGCCTTTAGAAGTAGTGTAAGTACTATGGATCAAAAGGGAAACCGACAATGGGTGTTTCCCAAGAAACCAAAAGGAAAATATACAAATTACAGAACTTATGTAAGTTGGGCTTTATTGTTTATAATGGTTGTTTCACCATTCATTAAGCTACCCAATGGAAATCCATTATTTTTATTTAATATACCCAAAGGTGAGTTTATAATTTTTGGATTTCCCTTTTTTCCCTCTGATTTCTTTTTATTAGCTATAGGAATGATTACGAGTATTATATTTATTGTATTATTTACAGTGGTGTATGGTCGTATTTTTTGTGGATGGGTGTGTCCTCAAACTATCTTTATGGAGCATGTATTTCGTCGAATTGAATATATGATAGAGGGAGATCGACCCAAGCAAATGAAATTAGCAAAGCAAGAGTGGAATGAAGAGAAAATTAGAAAGCGATTATTGAAATGGACGATTTTTACCTTAATCTCATTTTTTGTATCTAATATTTTCTTTGCGTATGTAGTAGGTTCAGATGAATTAATTAATATCATCAAAGAAGGACCGATTAAAAACCTCAGTACATTCATAGGATTATTAATATTCACAGGACTTTTCTATTTTATTTTTGCTTGGTTTAGAGAGCAAGTTTGTACATTAGTATGCCCTTACGGTCGATTACAAGGAGTACTAATTGACAAAAAAACGATAGTAGTTGCCTATGATTTTAAAAGAGGGGAGGGTGAAAAAGGACGTTCTAAATTTAGAAAAGCAGAAGATCGAAAGACAGAAGGAAAAGGAGATTGTATTGACTGTAATCAGTGTGTAGTTGTCTGTCCTACAGGAATAGATATTCGTCACGGTACTCAGTTAGAATGTATAAATTGTACTGCTTGTATGGATGCTTGTGATGAAGTAATGGATAAAGTAGGCTTTCCACGAGGACTGATTCGCTATGCTTCAGAAGAAAATATAGAAACAGGAGAGAGGTTTAAGTTCACGGGGCGTATGATTGCCTATACAGTAGTCTTGATTGGAATGGTAATTGGGATTAATGCATTTTTGTTTAATAGAGATGCTGTTGAGGTAAAGTTTTTACATGTACCAGGTAGAAATTATAAAATTGCAGGGAATAATGTTTCGAACCTATATCAATTTACATTATACAACAAAACAAATAGAGACCTAAAAGTAAACTTTAAACTGAAATCTCATAAAGAAGGAACGATTCGTATAATAGATGGAACAACTCCGGTAATAGTACAAGGAGGTGAAATACAACAAGGAGCTGTTGAGGTAGAGATTCCAAGAGAAGAGCTGAAATCATATAAAGAACGTGTAGTGATGATTGCTGTTGATGAAGAAGGAAAAGAAATGGATGATTACCAAACGAGCTTTTCTGCACCCCACTAATTATTTATAATAACAAAATGAAAAAATTTAGATTTCATTGGGGACATGGATTGATGGTAGCATTGGGTTGTTTTATGATATTCATTGTTTCACTCATTGCTTTTTCTGGAAATATGGGAGAAATGGTAGAGGATGATTATTATGAGAAAACCATTCATTATCAAAATGATATAGATGCGCAAGAACGAGTAAACCAACTACATCATAAACCAGAATTGATAAAGCAAGCCAATGGATTTTTAATTCGCTTTCAAGAACCACCACAAGAAGGAATAGTTAATTTTTTAAGGTTAAATAATAGCTCACAAGATGTAAAAAAAACATTGAAATTAAATGTAAAAAATGAGCAATTGATTCCTGAGGCTAATTTAAAAGATGGAGAATATGAGGTGTCAATCCGTTGGAAACAAGGAGGCAAAGACTATCTTTTCAAAAAAACAGTTCATTGGAAGGATCCTTCATTATAATTGCATTAGGATTAGGACTTACCTCTAGTTTACACTGTATAGGAATGTGTGGTCCGATTGCTTTTTCTTTGGGATTAAACCCTGATGATAAATTAGACTTTACATTTCGAAACTTAACATACCAATTAGGAAGAACTTTAACTTATACACTTCTAGGTGCTATCATAGGAATTATAGGAGAAGGGGTTTCATTTTCAGGACTACAAAACCCATTTAGCATTGCAGTGGGAATTATGATGATTTTGATGGCATTTTTACCCAAAAATTTAGAAAACTCTTCTTCTAGTTTTAGGCTTTTCAATCAATTTATGTATAAACTAAAGGCTAGTCTAGGTAAATTTATTCGACAAAACAATTACAAATCTCTTTTTACAACAGGGTTACTTAATGGACTTTTACCTTGTGGAGCAGTATATGCAGCACTTACAGGTTCGTTGGCTATGGGAGGGATTTTAAGAGGAGCTGTCTTTATGTTTTTTTTTGGACTTGGGACAATTCCACTAATGTTTTTATCAGTAATAATGGGGAATGTAGTAGGGCTAAAAACACGAGAGAGAATTTTAAAACTTTTACCCATTCTGATGATTTTATTGGGAGTTCTTTTTGTTTTACGAGGGTTAGATTTAGGTATTCCGTATATCTCACCAACACTTGAAAGTTTACAAATCAATGGAGAAAATCATAATCATTAATTTAAGCTAATCACCTTACTTCCACTCTTTTGGAATTTCACAAATAGGAATTGGCATCATTTTATGGAGGTTAGCTTTATGACGTTTGGTATAAATTTCAAAAACCTCTCGTTCACGTCCGGTAAAATCATCTAGTTGGTGTGAATCATACTGTTTCATCGCCCATTCTAGCTCATCATAAGTAGCGCCAATTTGATCTTCATCTGTACGATTATCTCCAAAAAGACCGTCTGTTGGTACAGCTTTCTGAACATCTTGATTGATTCCCAAAAATCGAGCAATTTCATAGACCTCAGATTTCATCAGATCAGCAATCGGGCTAATGTCAACACCGCCATCACCATACTTAGTAAAAAATCCAACACCAAAATCCTCTACTTTATTTCCCGTTCCTGCAACTAAATACCCATTAAGTCCGGCATAGTAATAAAGTGTACTCATTCGAAACCTTGCACGAGTATTGGCTAGAGATAGATTGTAAGCATGTTCATTTTCAGACTCCTCAATCTCTTTTACAAATTGGTCATAAACAGAAGTTAGATTTACTGATTTTCCTTCTATTTTAGTAAAATTAGATTTTAACCATTCTATATGATTCCAAGCTCGTGTAACCTGATTTTCTGCTTGGTGAATGGGCATTTCCAAACAAAGAACAGGAAAGTCAGTCATAGCACAAAGTGTGGAAGTAACAGCTGAATCAATTCCACCGGAAATACCTATAACAAACCCTTTTTGTTTTGAATTTTGTAAATAATCACTTAGCCAGTTAACGATATGATTAACGATTTTTTCCGTCTGCATTATATGTTTAAATTTGTTGCTTAATTTTTATCAAATATAATGAAAACTCTAAAGTTGCTTACAGTACTTTTTT
>JBKEAG010000128.1:0-1666 GCA_047972025.1 Moheibacter sp. | reverse complement strand
GCAAGACGTGAAAGAAATCCAAAATTGCTTTCGTTGTACTGAACGGTATAAGGAAGAACTGTTTTATCGTCCGCATTGAAAGTAGGTTCTAATATATTGGACGGATATTGACTGACAATATCCTTGAAGATAAATTCTAAATCCCTGTCGTTGTAAGATTGTGTATTGGGCAATCCTTCCATACGGAAAGAAGACACTAATCCGCTCACAAGGATTCCGGTCATATTGCCTTCGGCTTTGATGAGTTTGATTTCAGAAGCTGAACCCCGAACCTCCAATTTATTATCAACTCCAAAAAGGTTAGGAGTGATGGTTATGAGTGTTTTGCATCCGACAAATTCACGTGCCTTATCAAAAGCACCCGAAAGGGAATCAAAGGAAATGGGAATCACGATAGAGAATTTATGATGTGCATTGACTTTTTGGTCAATGACGAGCTTGGAAAACTTGTGAATCTCTTGTGTTCCAATCTTAATTGTTACTTTAGTTTGTACCGGCATGACGTATGTTTTTATTGGTTTATAATTTTTTCTATTTTATTCTTTTATTGAAAGGGGATGAATTGGTAGGGATTACTCTCTCCTACCGTAATTATATTATCTCCAACGGTTCCTTCGTAATAGTTAAATCCTGACATTTTGGAATAGATTTCGTATTTAAGTTTATTATTTTCCAACTTATACGCATACCATCCTTTTTGTAAATCTTTGAATTTTTTAGTTGTGTCTGTTTGAATTTCTTCTACGGACTTATTATGATAAATAGATAACACGAAAGTTCCGTCAGGGTAAAAAACCATAATTTTTGTATCTACAACAGTTACTATAGTATCAGAATGAATATCAAGTTCATTTAAACTAAACCCGACTGGGGCAATTCCATGTTCTTTTGCTTCCAAATATGCTTTATAGTTTATCGGGACTTGCCTCGGCTCATTTGTATTATAATAAAATCCATTGGTTCTTAATAGGCTGTTCTTTGGTAAAATAAAATCAGATTGATAATATTTGAATTTTTCAATGGGTTTAGAATCTGGAGATAACCCAGTCAGTAACACAGGAGCATGACAGGAAATAAATCCTCCTAGAACAATTGATACTATGGCTTTACCGAATTTCATTTTATTGACCTGAATTTAACCTTTGTTTGAATTGAAACTCCCAACCGTTTTCTACTGTGGAGGGAATCAAATGAAAATTAATCATTCTGTGAATAATGTCTTGGCTAAACATATTGCTTTGACCTAAATTGTTTACTCCAAATTGTCCA
Source organism: Moheibacter sp. (assembly GCA_047972025.1). Lineage (GTDB taxonomy): Bacteria > Bacteroidota > Bacteroidia > Flavobacteriales > Weeksellaceae > Moheibacter. The sequence continues at coordinate 397 of JBKEAG010000128.1, read as the reverse complement.
AAAGGAGTATTTAGTCTTAGGGATGTTTTTCCTTGATTTAAGTTAAATGAATGGGCATTTTTATTCCACTGTGTTTTATTTCTAAAGTCATTCAAATAACTTTGATTCAATTCTTTTGCGATATTTGGAGTATAGGCATAGGTTTCTTCATCAAAAATCCCTCCGGGTTTTGGAGTGTTGAGGTCATATTCATCAAATGAATAGCCTGATTTGGCTCCCTCCGGGAAATTTCCGTTTAAAAGTTCTTCCTCTGTGTAATTAGATACTTGACTATCGGTATCTGCAGTAAATACGTCACTTCCAATTATAAATTGGAAATCATCGTCTAGCGATCCAAATGTAAAGTTTCCACCACCAGTCCACCAACGGTCATAGCTGTCAGCAATTCCAATTTTTT
>JBKEAG010000123.1:0-40274 GCA_047972025.1 Moheibacter sp. | reverse complement strand
GATTTATTAACATAAACTTTACATTTTCTAAACCTTGATTTATAATTAGTTAAATATTTATATAAAATTTAAGTGTTAATATCATGAAAATAGCCATTGGAGCAGACCATGCAGGATTTGAATATAAGCAGAAAATAGTTGCTTATTTAACAGATAAAGGATTTGAAATTCAGGATTTTGGAGCGTTTTCAACAGAGTCTGTTGATTTCCCTGATTTTGCTCATCCGACTGCAGAAGCAGTAGAAAACGGAAAGGTGGATTTTGGAATTTTACTTTGTGGAAGTGGACAAGGTGTAAACATGACGGCAAATAAACACCAAAATGTACGTTCAGCCTTATGTTGGAATACAGATGTTGCAAAACTTACAAGACAGCACAATAATGCAAATATGATTGCACTACCGGCTCGATTTGTGGCTTATGAATATGCAATAGAAATGATTGAAATATTTATTAGCACGGAATTTGAAGGAGGAAGACACGAACGAAGAGTAGATAAAATAAATAATTAACGAATACCCGTGACTAAACATAATTAACGAAGTGAGATTAACTTGTTTGATTATGAGAAAAGACGGACATTCCATAGAAACTAATACAAAATAAAGAATGTCAAAACGAAAATTCAACTCAAAAAATAAACGATCAACATCGGGAAAATTTACAAGAAAAATTATAGAGGTTTTATTTAAAAACCCAAATAAGCAACTGAATTATAAACAAATAGCATCTGAACTTAAAGTTAATAATATCATTGATAGAGAAATTTTAATCAAGGATATTCAAGCTCTTTTGGTAGATAAAAAAATCAAAGAATTTGACAGAGGAAAGTATAAAATCAATGCAGAACATAACTATTTGATAGGTACAGTTGACATTACACAAAGTGGTTCAGCTTATGTAAGTGTCGAAGGTTTAGAAGAAGATATATTTATCACTAAAAAGAAAAAGAAAAATGCGTTGCAAGGTGATTTAGTACGGGTTTATCTTTATCCATCCAAAAGAAAAGACAAACGATCTGAGGGAGAAATAGTAGATGTTGTGACCCGATTTAAAACCATTTTTACCGGAGTTTTTCAGAAGCAAAACAGTGGAAAATATGGTTTCGTTGTGATGAATAGCCGTTCACTTCATGTTGATTTTTACATTCCAAAAGATAAATTTAACGGAGCAGAATCAGGTGACAAAGTAGTTGTAGAACTAAAAGATTGGCCAACTGATACTGATAGTCCATTTGGTGAAATCATTGAAATTCTAGGAAAACCGGAAGAAACCAAGGCAGAAATGCACGCTATTTTGTTGGAATATAATTTACCTTATCAATTTCCAGAAGAAGTAGAAAAAGAAGCACAGGAATTAGATGTATCTATACACGAAGATGAAATAGCCAATCGTCGAGATATGCGTGATATTTCTACATTTACCATTGATCCGAAAGATGCCAAAGATTTTGATGATGCGCTTTCTATCCAAAAATTAGAAAATGGCAATTGGGAGATAGGCATTCACATTGCAGATGTTACACACTATGTTCGTCCAGGAACACTGTTGGAACAGGAAGCCTATAGTCGGGCAACTTCTGTTTACTTGGTAGATAGAGTTGTTCCTATGTTACCTGAAAATTTGAGTAATGGAGCTTGTTCACTCCGTCCAAATGAAGATAAATATACGTTTTCAGCCGTATTTGAAATGGACGATAATGCCAAAATAATTAATGAATGGTACGGAAGAACGGCAATTCACTCAGACAGAAGATTTACATACGAAGAAGCTCAAGAAATTATAGAAGGAGCAGATGGTGATATGAAAGAAGAAATTTTAGTTTTGGATAAACTTGCTAAAATTCTTCGAACTAAACGTATGGCTGCAGGAGCAATTACATTTGATAAAATTGAAGTCAAATTCGAATTGGATAAGGAAGATAATCCGGTTGGAACTTACTTTAAAATTAGTAAAGATGCTAATCATTTGATAGAGGAATTTATGCTACTTTGTAACCGAAAAGTATCTGAATTTGTCAGTACAACCAAAGATGGAAAAACAAGTGGAAACACGTTTGTTTATAGAATTCATGATGATCCGGATATGGATAAATTACAAGATTTACGATTATTCATCAAACAATTTGGTTATACCCTAGACTTGCGAAACCGAATGACTATCACACAATCCATGAATCAACTTTTACAAGAAGTAAAAGGAAAACCGGAAGAAAACCTGATAGAAACTCTGGCAGTCAGAACCATGAGTAAAGCCAAATACTCAACAGAAAATGATGTAGGACATTATGGATTGGCATTTAAATATTATTCACATTTCACGTCACCCATACGTCGCTATCCGGATATGATGGCACACAGACTATTACAGCACTATTTAGAAGGTGGAAAATCACCGGCTGCGGCTATTTATGAAGAAAAATGCGTTCATAGTTCAGCAAGAGAGAAATTAGCAACAGATGCAGAAAGAGACTCTATAAAGTTTATGCAAGTAAAATTTATGTCTCAATTTGTAGGAGAAGAATTTTATGGATTTATAACCGGAGTCCAAGAATATGGGATTTTTGTAGAAATACCGGAAACTCGTTGTGAAGGTATGATTAGACTTCGTAATATGGAAGAAGATTCCTTTTATTTTGATGAAAAAAATTATTCCATAGTAGGTAGAAAAACAGGAATTACATATCAATTAGGCGATAAAGTAATGGTAAAAGTAGCCAAAGCAGACCTACAAAATAAACAATTAGATTTTGAATTGTTAGGGTAAATCTTCCTACCTTGCAATTGTTATGGAGTTGGTATCTTCAGCCATATTGATAGGAGTTTTACTCAGTTTATTTCTCATAGGACCGGTTTTCTTTATGTTATTGGAAACCAGTATTTCTAGAGGATGGAAAGCAGCAATTGCTTTGGATTTGGGAGTGATTACAGCAGATGTTTTGTGTATTTCCATTGCCTATTTTGGTAGTAAAGATTTAGTAGATGCTATCAGAACAAGTCCATCTATTTATATTTTTGGAGGATTTTTTATACTCATTTATGGTTTACTGATGTACATTTCAAAACCCAACTTCAAAATGCGAAACCTTCATGTGGTCAATCGAAATTATTTTAAAACCTTTATGAATGGATTTTTATTAAATATTTTAAACATAGGAGTCATTGTCTTTTGGTTTTTTATAGTCAGTACGATTGTCATTCAATATCCTAGAGAGTCAGATGCTTTATTATTTATAGGAATAGTTTTGCTGACATTCTTTATCATAGATTTATTGAAAATATTTCTCGCTCAAAAAGTAAAAGAAAGTTTTACAATGCGTCGGATTTTTTACTTCAAAAAAACGGTAGGATTTATTCTGATGATTTTTGGTGTGATTGTAATTTTAAAAGGATTTGGTGTTTTTGATCAAATTGACCAAAAGATTGAAGACAAAATCCAGCATGGAGTTACTCGCTGAGGCTAGAAAGGATTTTTTCAGTAACCATTTCAGGAGATATATTTTTGAAATAATCAATTTTTTCTCCATTTTTCTTCTCTTTTCCAAATACAGAAGTTGGTCTTTGGAGTAAACTTTCATCCTGAATCACATCATCCATAGACTGACCATAACCCAAAAACCCCATATATGGATGAGTATTTCCCCAAAGAGAAATAACTTTTGTTCCAACAAGTGAAGCCAAATGCATATTTGCAGAATCCATAGAAACCATCAATTGTAGGTTTTGGATAATGCTTAACTCCTTTTTCAAATCAAATTTACCGGCAATGGATTCAATGTTAGAACTCAATTTCTCCCAATTTTTTAATTCAATTTTTTCTGACTCACCACCTCCAAATAAATAGACTTTTATGTCCTTTTCTGCAATTTTTTGGACAACTCTTTTCATTTTTTCCAAAGGATACATTTTGCCTTCATACATAGCAAAAGGAGCAATTCCGATTGCATTTTCTTTTTCAGAAATGATTTTTGGTAATTGGTGAGAAAGATTTAGTGAAAACCCTAGCTTACGAAACACATCGGCATATCGCTCCGACATTGGTTTTATTGGTTTTATAACACTATTTTGACTTTTAATGAGCTCTTTTCGTTCTTTTCTACCTTTGTCTAGAACAGCTGTTTTTCTACTGTTAGAAGTTAAAAATTTACACAAAACTTTAGTACGTAAAACATTATGCAAATCAGCAACACCATCTATCTCCAATTTTTTTAATGCTTTGGAAAGTTTATACAAACCGGAAACACCTTTGTGTTTACCATTTAAATCAGCAGAATAAAAGTGAATATTTGGAAATTCTTCAAAAAGTGGATGAAACTTTTCACGGGAAATAAATGTAACTTTCACATCAGGATTTTGTGTTAAAAATGCTCGAATCACAGGAATTGTCATGGCAACATCACCCATTGCACTAAACCGAAATACAGCGATATGTTTTAAACTTTTCACTATTTATTCAGGTGTATTTAAAGATTCTTCCTCATTTTGTTCGATTGTTTCCAAATCCATTCCACGTTTTAATTCTAGACGAACATGGTCTAACTCTTCTTTTGACTTCGAAATATACTCTTCTAGATTTGTACTATGTTTGGACAATTTTTTTAGTGAAGCACGGTCTGCAACCATAAATATTTCACCCTGTCGCATGGCTTCTTCGTGGGTCAAACCCAACTCTTCCAAAGCCTCAATTCCTACATGAACAGCTGAAAAAAAGGTTTCTCGGTAAACATTCGTATATCCTTGATTTAGATAATTATAAGCAGCAAATCTATTTTTTGCACGAATGAGAATTTTCAGATGAGGAAAGTTTTTACGAGCTAGATCTACCAAAATTTGATTGATTTCAGGAGGGTCTATTGCAGCAATTAAAATATCAGCTTCATCAGCTTTGGCGGCTTTTAGCGTATTGAGTTTGGTTGCGTCACCAAAATAGACGTTGAACCCTAATTTTCTGAGTAATTCTACTCGATTACTGTCATTGTCAAGCACTGTTGCGCTAAACCCACTGTACTTTACAATCCGACCAATGGTGTTTCCAAAATCACCATATCCGGCAATGATTACTTTTTTATCATTTGTGTTTTCAAAATTATAGTCCAAATCGTCTTCATATCCACCATGTTTTATCTTTTTCATTCCCATTATCGGTACAATCCATTTTTCATTAATCATCAATAAAATAGGAGTTACAGTCATTGTAATTGCTGTTGTAGCCAAAAGTAAGTCATGCCAATATTTTGGAATTAACAGAAGTTGATTGCTTAAATTTAAAATTACAAAAGCAAATTCTCCAATTTGGGAAAGAAGCAAAACAAATAAGATGTTTTGATTAAGTTTTAATTTAAAAATCAGTCCGGCAATAAATAAAACCAAACCTTTTATAAACATGATGCCAAGAGACAGGGAAATAACAGTCAACGGCTCTTCTATAATGAAGTTGAAATTTATGGTAGAACCTACGGATATAAAAAATAATCCCAATAAAAGTGCTTTGAATGGCTCTATATCGCTTTCCAATTGGTGACGAAATTCACTATTGGCGAGAGTAATTCCAGCCATAAAGGCTCCCAACGCAGGGCTTATTCCTACATAAGTCATCAGAATAGAAACCCCAATTACCAGCATCAGAGCAAAAGATGTAAACAATTCGCGTACTTGTAGTCTCGCAATGTATTTGAAGAAAGGGTTTACAATATAATTTCCAACAAAAAATATAAGTCCGATAGCGGAAAGAATGGCAAGCGTCTTCATCCAGCCGGGAGCGCCTTCTAGCAATGTTTCATGCCCATGTCCATCATCAATAACTATTGTGGAATTGGCAACGAGCAATGGTAAAATTGCCAAAATGGGAATCACCATAATGTCTTGAAATAGCAATACCGAAAAACTTGCTTGTCCGCTAGGGGTTTTTGTGAGTCCTTTTTCTGAAAGTGTTTGTAAAATGATTGCTGTTGAAGACATAGCAATAGCACTTCCTACTGCAAAGGCGGTTCCTAGATTAGAACCAAAAAAGTGATAGGAGATGGGCATGACTAAAAGAATTGTTCCAAATAATTGGACTCCGCCAAACCCAATTATTTTTTTACGCATTTTCCAAAATTCCTTTGGATCTAACTCTAGTCCAACCAAAAACAACATCATCACAACACCAAACTCTGTTGCGTGCATGATGTCTTTTACTTCATCTCCAGACCAAATTCCCATAAAAGGTCCCAATACAAAAGGACCAATTAACACTCCGGCAATGAGATACCCTAAAACCGACCCCATACCAAATCGTTTTGCCAAAGGCACACAAATGATTGCGGCTAATAAAAATACAAACAATTGAATTAATGAAAACCCCTCCATGTGTTAATTCTCGTTATTTTTTGGCGTTATAAGCAATAGCATAAAATTTAATTTGTTTAATCATTGCCAAAAGCCCATTTGCTCGGTTAGGAGATAAAAACTCTTGTAACCCTATTTTTTCTATAAAATCGGTATTGGAACTTAAAATATCCATTGGTTTTTGATGGCTGTACATTCGTACGAGTAAAGCAGCCATACCCTTAGGAAGAATTGCATCACTATCTGCTTCCAAAATGACTTTTTCTCCCTCTTTTTTTGCATCTAACCAAACAGTAGATTGACAACCTTTAATGATTTTATCTTCTGACTTTTTATCATTTGGAAAAGACTTTAAACCTTTTCCCAAGGCAATTAAATGCTCGTATCGTTCTTCCCAATTTTCAAAAAAGGAAAACTCTTCTATTATTTCGTTTTGAATCTCTTCTATGGTCATATGACAAAGATAATCCAATATGTGTAAATTTGTTTTTATATTAAAGTGAAATGAACATTTTAGCACTTGATAAAAACCATGATTTATTAATTCAAGGTTTAAAAAAGGAAGGATTTCAAGTTGATGAAGACTATAACTCATCAAGAGAAAAGATATTAAAATCAATTTCAAATTATGAAGGAATCATTATACGAAGTCGATTTCCCATAGATAAAGAATTTTTAGAAGCAGCAGAAAGTCTTCAATTTATAGGAAGAGTTGGGGCTGGATTGGAAAATATAGATGTTGAATATGCCGCATCAAAAGGAATTACTCTGTTTAATGCCCCAGAGGGAAACAGAGATGCGGTGGCTGAACACGCTTTGGGAATGCTTTTGATGTTGATGAATCGCCTGAAAATTGTGGATGTTGAAGTTCGAAATGGAATTTGGAAAAGAGAAGAAAACCGAGGTGATGAATTGATGGGAAAAGTGGTTGGAATCATTGGGTATGGAAACATGGGAAAGGCTTTTGCTCAGCGATTAAAAGGCTTTGGTGTTGAGGTAATTTGCTATGATATAAAAAAAAATATAGAAGATGAAAATGCGCATCAAGTTTCGTTACCAGAATTTTGTGAGAAAGTTGACATAGTTAGCCTTCACACTCCTCAAACCGCTGAAACAAAGGGAATGGTAAACTTGGAGTTTATTGAAAAAATTAAAAAATCATTTTATTTTATCAATACAGCAAGGGGAAAATCTGTTGTCACAAAAGACTTGGTAAAAGCACTAAAATCAGGAAAAATAATAGGAGCATGTTTGGATGTACATGAGTATGAAAAATCATCTTTTGAAAATTTAGAGCTTCATGAGTTACCAGAAGACTTTCAGTATTTAGTACAGTCGGAGCAAGTAGCTCTTGCACCACATATTGCCGGGTGGACGCACCAAAGCAAAGAAAAACTGGCACGAGTTATACTAAATAAAATTGTAGAATGGAAAAAATTTCATAACATTGCTAAATAAATTGGGGATGTAGCTCAGCTGGCTAGAGCGCATGACTGGCAGTCATGAGGTCGTGGGTTCGACTCCCATCTTCTCCACAAAGAAACTTCATTCCCAATCCATAAAAGGAATTAAAAATGGGTACTGCACCTTTAAAACAAAAATTTCAGGATTGGGTAACCCAACAATGGGTTATATCATTTGGGAAAAAAATAAGCCAAGCTCAATATAGATGGCTTTTGGGGCCTTTTGGTGATACAAAGGGAATTGGAACGGGTTTTATCAATGAATTAACCCAAAAAGAACAATTGATAATTGACAGGAATCAAACAAGTAAAGGTTTATTACAGTCCATCCACCAACTCAACTTATCGCAGGATGAGTTAAAAGTATTGTCTAAAAATGTAATTGATTTTTACGAAAACACAGCCGACTATAGTTTTAATTTAAAAGCAAAATGGAACCCTATTTTTAAAGGGCTAGGTGTTTTATTAAATGTATTATTCAGCAACCGAATTGAGCAATTAAATATCCCAACTGAAAATATAAAAGATTCAAAAGAATTAACAAGTGAAATTATTTACTTAGTGGATACCAAAACTAAGAAAGTTAAACGTACTATTTGGCTGAGAACGTTTAAACCAACAGGAAAAGTTGTGTATTCGGGTGTTTATGAAACATGCAGTATTCCATCAGGACAAACGTGTATAAAAGCGGTTTTTCCATTACCGAATGGAAATGCAACGGTTGTTTTAAACCCAAGTGTTGGGAAAAATGGTGAACTCATTTTAAAGTCATCGGGAAAGAAAATGGGTGATAGTGGGTTTTATTTTTTACTGAAAGACTCCAAAGAAAACCTATGGGTTAAATTCATTCAATCATTTGAGGATACTTTAGTTGTTGGCGTTGTGGATAATCATATTATTGCAGAACAGACGTTAACCCTATGGGGTTTAACCGTTTTAAAATTTGAATATAGTATAACAAAAAAAGAGGTTTGAACCTAATTCAAACCTCTTTTTTCTAAATTTATAAGAAATTATTCTCCTGCTTGTTGTTTAGCATCTTTTATCATATTGTCATTTGCAGTAATAGCAAATTCAACACGTCGGTTTTGGGCACGACCGGCATCTGTTTCATTGTCTCCACGTGGATTTGACTCTCCCTGTCCAATTGCATTTAGACGAGAAGACAGAACGCCATTACTCTTTAAAAAAGCAACAACAGAAGCTGCTCTTTTTTCAGATAGTCCCTGATTGTATTCTTCTGAACCCTTACTGTCGGTAAACCCAACAACAGTAATATTGGTGTCAGGATATTCATTAAAAATTGTAATTAATTTATCTAAGTTTGTTTTTGCTTGCGTTGTAAGGTCAGATTTATTGTATTCGAAACGAACGTCTGATTCTTCATCTAAAATAACCTGAATTCCCTCTGCGGTTCTTACAACCTCAGCTCCCGGAAGTGTATTTTCAATTTTTTTGGCTTGTTTATCCATATTGTTTCCAATAAGTCCACCGGCAACACCACCGATAACAGCACCGGCAATTGCACCCAGAGCAGCATTACCCCCTTTACCGATATTATTTCCTAAAATTCCACCCAATACAGCACCAGAAGAAGCACCTATGGCGGCTCCTCTTTGTGTGTTGTTTGTGTTTTTAATTGCTTCACATCCAGTAAAAAAAAGTGAGGCAGAAAGAGCAATCATTGTAATTTTTGTACTAATATTTTTCATAATAGTTTGGTTTATAGATAATTATTGGTTTTTTGTAAAAGTGTAATTCACTCCGATTTGTTTTCCTTCGAAAAGTAAATCTTGTCTAAGTGTAAATGAAGATCCGGTATTGCTTAAGACTCTCATTTTGTATCCATCTAAAACATTTTTTGGTTTTTCACCTTCGTAAATTCGTTTGAAGTTGAAATAACTTTGTCCATTTTCTTCGGTTATAAACCATTTGATTTTAGAAGTTGAACTAGGACAGTCACCTCCGGCATTTATTGTATAATTTCCTGAGGCATTATTTTGAACCAAATGCCAAGTGCTACCATTATAGCATTGAGAGTTGACTTCATCAAATACGGTAACATCTACATAGGATTGGTTGATTCCGTCAACAGAGACATTGGTTATCACCCAATCACCCCTCATGAGCTTTTCATTATCGGCTAGAACTTTTGTATTTGTACAGGAAGTCAAAGCCAATAGAAATACGATACTACTAATAATTACATTTTTCATAGTTTACTTATTTTTATTTATAAATTCATTAAAAAAACACCCTGTTTATTTTAAATTTAAAGGACTTTCATAAAAATTTCAACACCAACCTTGTCGAGTTAAATTTAGGTTAAGTATAGCGCTTTACTGTGGGCTTTTTCTAATAATATAGATTAAAGATGAAAAATTTCCATCAAAAAGAGCAAAAAGGTTGGAAAGTGTTGCAACCCAAACGGCTCGAACAATTCCTATTTTTGATTGCTTATATTTTTCAGAAAGGATACTCACATAGTAACTATCAAACCAAAGCGGTTTCCTTTTTTCAATTTTCATACCAAAACTAAAAAAGAGCTTCTCTAAACTTTCCGGTGAAAAGTGCCAAAGATGACGAGGCACATCATAAGCTGCCCAAAATTGTTTATAGAATTTGGCATCATAAGATTTGTGGTTGGGAACGGCAATCAAAAGTTGTCCATCATCTTTTAAATGAGATTTTAACTCTTTTATAAATTCAAATAAATTGGGAATATGTTCTAAAACATGCCATAGTGTGATGTAGTCAAACTGTTCTGAAATAGATTGAATTTCTGTAGCTCCGATGTTTTTTTTTCCTACTTTTTTTTCAGCAATTGTTCGTGCATTATTATTGGGCTCTATACCATAAATTAGAATTTTCTTTTTTTGTGCATATGCTAAAAACTCACCTGTACCACAGCCATAATCTAGTAATTTTTTACTTGTTGATTTGTTTGAAAGCAAAGAAAACTTGTAACGTATGTTGTAGTTTTTAATGATTTGATAGACCTTTTCAAAAAGTGACTTTGAAGCATCTGTATGTGAAATATAATTTTCACTTTCGTAGTATTTGTCTAGATTTTCGAGTGATGGTTGAGGTGTTGTTTCTAAAAACCCGAAAGACGTATTTTTTACCAAAGAAAAAGATTCTTGTGATAGGAAATAGTCTTTTAGTTTAAGAGTATCAACAGATGAAAGCGCCTCTATGTCAGTTTGTTTTGTCATTGTTTCACGTGGAACGTTAAATATTTATCTACCCATAAAAATTAAAAGAATGCTGATGTCAGAAGGAGAAACACCGCTAATTCTTGAAGCCTGAGCAATGGTTTCTGGGCGTATTTTGTTTAGTTTTTGCTTTGCTTCAGCAGAGATAGACTTTACTTGTGAGTAGTCAAAATTTATAGGAATTTTTAAGTTTTCTAATCGTTTTAGCTTATCAGCACTGTCTTTCTCTTTTTGGATATAACCTTTATATTTTATTTGAATTTCTGTTTGTTCCAGTTCTTCTTTTGTTAAGTTATTTTTCTCTACAAAAGAATTTACTCGATCCAGTTGTAAAATGTCATTTAATTTAATTTCAGGTCTTGTAATAACAGAAACCATCTTTACACTTTGATTTAACGGCGTTCCTCCCCTCTCTTCAATGTGTGTGTTTATTTCATCAGGTTGTATGGAGTTTGTTTCAAAATACTGAATTAATTCAGTTGCTTTTTGGTATTTCTGTTCCATATTCCTCACGCGTTCTTCTGAAGCTAATCCTATGGAATGAGATAGCGATGTTAGGCGTTCATCAGCATTATCTTGTCGCAATAAAATCCTATATTCAGCCCTTGATGTAAACATTCTGTAAGGCTCTTCAGTTCCCTTTGTAATCAAATCATCAATTAACACCCCGATATAAGCCTCGTTTCTTTTTAGGATAAAAGGCTCTTTTTTGACTATTTTCAAATGTGCATTAATTCCCGCCATTAACCCTTGACTTGCCGCCTCTTCATAGCCGGTTGTTCCATTGATTTGTCCAGCAAAATAAAGATTATCAATCAACTTAGTTTCTAGGGTATGTTTAAGCTGCGTGGGTGGAAAATAATCATATTCAATCGCATATCCGGGACGAAAGATTCTAGCATTTTCAAAACCGGGAATTAAACGAAGTGCTTTTGCTTGGACATCATCCGGTAAAGAAGTAGAAAAACCGTTGATGTAAAATTCAATTGTTTTCCAGCCTTCCGGTTCTGCAAATATTTGATGTCGCTCCCGCTCTGCAAATCGGTTTATTTTGTCCTCTATTGATGGGCAGTAACGAGGCCCGGTGCTTTGAATTGCTCCATTGAACATAGGAGAACGGTCAAATCCTTCTTTGAGCATTTCGTGAACTTGAGGATTAGTGTAGGTAATAAAACAGCTTCTTTGGTGGCTTAGTTTTGGGGTATTGGTAAAAGAAAATTTTTGAGGATTTTCATCACCTTTTTGTTCTTCCATTTTAGAAAAATCAAGCGAACGACCATCTACTCTAGGGGGCGTTCCCGTCTTCATTCTACCGGAATCAAAGCCTAGGGTTATTAGTTGTTCTGTAATTCCTGTGGCAGCTCTTTCTCCCATTCTTCCACCTCCAAATTGTTTTTCTCCAATATGAATTAATCCGTTTAGAAATGTGCCGTTAGTGAGAATTACGGCTTTTGAACGAATTTCGACACCCATTGCTGTTTTTACACCAATAACCGTTTCATTCTCAATTAATAGGCTGATTACCATATCTTGAAAGAAGTCTATATTGTGGTTTTCTTCTAGTGTGAGCCGCCATTCTTCTGCAAATCGCATACGGTCAGACTGTGCACGAGGACTCCACATGGCAGGGCCTTTGGACTGATTTAGCATTTTGAACTGAATCATTGTTTTGTCGGTTATGATGCCCGACATACCCCCCAAAGCATCAATTTCTCTAACAATTTGCCCTTTTGCAATTCCCCCCATAGCGGGATTACAAGACATTTGTGCTATTGCTTGTAGATTCATGGTAATTAGAAGTGTTTTTGAACCCATTTTGGCAGAGGCATGGGCTGCTTCTGCTCCTGCGTGACCACCGCCAACAACAATTATATCATATGAATTTTGAAACATTTTTTATTCTTAATTTTTTAGATGTTCCACGTGGAACATTAGATAAATAGTGTTAAATATTTATTTTCTGCCTCTCTCATTTTTATAGTATCTTCTGGAGTTTTGTCTTTGAAACCAACAAAGTGTAAAACACCATGAATCATGACACGAGCTAACTCGTTTTCAAAAGAAACATCATTCTTTTTTGCATTTTCTTTAATCCGTTCTATACTAATGTAGATATCACCCATCAAAGGACTTTCATAGGTATATTGAAACCCAATTACATCTGTATAATAATCGTGTTGAAGGTACTCTTGGTTAATTTTTAGTAAATATTCATCATCACAAAAGATATAGTTAATTTCTCCTATTTCAAAACCCTCTTCATCAATCAGGTATTCAATTTTCCTTTCCCATGTTTTGGGGTCCTTTATTTTGAATTCTGTTTCGTAAAAAAATGAAATCATGAGGCAAAGTTAAAACCAAAAACCGAGAGAAACGTTGATTAGTCCTTTTTTTGTGTAGGGAGAATAGCTCCAAAAAGCCATAATTGGGCCAACGGGGCTGTCATACCCGTATTTGAAATTGATACCGGAATATTTGTATTTGAAGGCATTCATTTCATCAAAATCATCTTCAATATTTGCAAAATTAAAAACACCGGAAAGATAGTGATTACGGAAGATTTTTGCTTGAAGCCCCCCACCTATTAAAAGTAAATTGTCACCAGAAGCAGTAAGCATAGGAATCCCATAAAACCGTGTGTAATTTAGAAAGTTTTGCTCTACATATCCACCTAAAATAAACTGTTGTGAAATAGGTTGAAAGTTGCTGAAATAAGTTCCAAAGTCACCGAAGGCTTTTACTGAAAGCCAATTGTTTAGAGAGGTATTGACTTCTGCTTGTGCGGTAAAAAGAGATGTTTCGTTAAAATCATCTGCATTTGAGTTAAAAAGATACTTGAAAGTCCCGTTGAACGTTAGTCCATTTCTAGGGAAGTTAGGGTTGTCTAAGTTATCTGCTTTGATATAGCCGTAACCACTTAGAAAATAGCTATTTTCAATTTTTTGATTGGGGCTTGAGGTGGGTAGATTATTTGTTTTTATAGAGAGGTATTGATGCTCAATACCCCCGCCAATTGCATATTTTTCAAACAATGTTGACTGAATATAGGCCTGATTTAGAAACTCGTTAAATTGATAATCTAAAAAAACACTTTCACTTGCCTCACTAAAATTTTCCATGTTTACTTCCTCATCAAACTGTTTGAAACTAGATGAGATCCCAAAACTGGGATATAAACCATTGTCAACATAATAATTAAGTTCATATCGTGGAAAATCTCCTAAAACAAAATCAGCAGATAAAATAGAGTTATCTACCAAGAAATGTTTATGGGTGAAATTTAACAAAAGCCCTGTTTTAAATAAATCGTCATAGTGAAGACCAAATTTTAAAGATTGTCTTGTTGTGTTTTCATGAATATATAGAGCCAAAGTTTTGTGTTGACTGGTATTTTCTTTAATTCGGTAATATACTTTACTGAAATTTCCTGAGGAATAAAGAGATTTAACACCGTCACGTATTTCTTGATAACTTACTAGATGAGGTGGGTTAATGCCTATTTTTCCTTTGATATAAGAGCGGCTATAATCTTTTAACCCATTGATTTCCAAATCAGTAATTAAAACATATTCACTTTCTTCTATTTTTTCAGCTTTTTTTGTCTGATTACCTTGTTTCTGGGCAATATTTTGTAATTCTTCAAACATTTCTTCTGCTGCAGTGATTCCGGCATTTATTATTGGATTTTTCTCATCAAAACTTGTAACAGAGTATCCTTTTAAATTGGGTTTAATTGTTAAATCAACCAATTTGCTTTGTTCTTCTGATTTTTCTGCAATATTGTACGTAATGATTTGTTCAAGAACTTTGGTTGCAGAGTTTAGTTTTTCCTGTTCAAGTAAACCTTCTTGTAAATCGACTCCAATAATGATATCAGCACCCATATCTATAACTTCCTGTACAGGATAATTATTTCGAACTCCACCATCAACATATAAATCACCTCTTATAGAAACAGGCTCTAGAAGAGTGGGGTAAGCACCGCTAGCCATTACAATTTGTGGTAAAAAACCCTCACGAAAAACCACAGCTTCACCGCTACTCAATTTTGTGGCAATACAAACAAAAGGAATGGGAAGCTTATTGAAATTTGTAGTGTCATGAACATGACGGAACAAATATGTAAGTTGGTCAACAGCTCCTTGTCCACTTGAAATAGCGTTAGGAAAGCCCAATTTGAAATTATCAAAAGGTAATTCTAAAATATATTTTTCACGATAAGATTTATCAAAAAAAGGAAGCTCTTTTCTTGACTTTTCTTTCATAATTAAATCATTTAAATCAAGAGAGTACATAATTTGTTCTAACTCATCGGCAGAATATCCGGAAGCATAAAGCCCCCCAACAATAGCTCCAATACTCGTTCCACCAATATAGTCAATTTGAATACCAGCTTTCTCAATTACTTTTAAAGCCCCAATATGTGCATAGCCTTTTGCCCCCCCTCCACTTAACACAACACCAACTTTGGGACGGTCATTTTGTGCAAAGGATGGAATTGTCCACACTAGCAAAAAGGAAATTAAATATGTGAATATTTTTAGGCTCATAGATGACAAATGTACAACAACCCAATGACTTAAATCTGCTTTATAAATAAGACGAATTTGAAGCAAATGTTATATTTTTGATGAAAAATCAAAGAATAGGATGAAAATAGCAGTTGTTGGGGTTACCGGCATGGTGGGTCGGGTGATGTTAAAAGTGTTGGAAGAAAGAAACTTTCCAGTTGATGAATTAATTCCGGTTGCTTCCGAAAAATCAGTTGGAAATACAGTTGAATTTAAGGGAAAATCATATAAAATTCAGTCAATGGAAAATGCAATTGCTTTACGACCGGATATTGCGCTACTTTCTGCCGGAGGAGACACTTCTAAAAAGTGGGCTCCTGAGTTTTCAAAAGTGGGAACGACGGTGATTGACAACTCCTCTGCATGGCGTATGGAGCCAAATGTTCCACTTATTGTACCGGAAATAAACGCAAGTAGTTTGTCTGTTTCAGATAAGATAATTGCAAATCCAAATTGCTCAACAATTCAATTGGTAATGGTTCTAAACCCTTTACATAAAAAATATGGGATTAAACGAGTTGTCGTCTCTACTTATCAGTCTGTAACGGGAACAGGAAAAGAAGCCGTTGAACAAATGGAGGGAGAAATAAAAGGAGAAACAGCCAATATGAAATACCCCTACCCTATTTTCAAAAATGCATTGCCTCATTGTGATGTGTTTGAAGAACTAGGATACACAAAAGAAGAGTTGAAACTGACAAGGGAAACCCAAAAGATTTTGAATGACCGAACAGTTGCTCTCACAGCTACAGCAGTTCGCGTTCCGGTTCAAGGAGGGCATTCGGAGTCGGTAAATATTGAGTTTAGAAATTCATTTGACGAGTCAGATATCCGAAAAATATTACATGAAACTTCGGGAGTTACTTTACAAGATAATCCGGAAACAAACACATACCCAATGCCGATATATGCAGAAGGAAAAGATGATGTTTTTGTAGGGAGAATTAGACGAGATTTATCACAAGCCAATACATTGAATTTATGGATTGTTGCTGACAATCTTCGCAAAGGAGCAGCAACCAATGCCGTACAAATAGCAGAATATTTGGTTGCTCACAATTTGATTGAAAATAAAGCTGTTGTATAAAACGCTTTGAGTATAAAGAAAAGGTCTTTTCTAAAATTTCATTAACCCAATGCAGATTGAGAGTTCTCAAAATCCAAAAATTAAAAACCTACTGAAGCTACAGCAAAAGTCTCGTGAGCGAAAAATTCAGGGAATGTTTGTTGTAGAGGGAGTTCAAGAAAATCAGTTGGCCTTGAGTTCAGGGTTTGAAGAGGAGGAATTTTATGTTTTTTCAGAAGAATTTAATAATGCCATTGACTTATCAACACACAAAGTTTATCAGATTTCTAAATCGGTATTTGAAAAAGTTGCTTATCGTGGTACAACAGGTGGTATTTTGGGTGTTTATAAAAAGAAACAACGCTTTTTAGACGAAATTCAACTGTCTGAAACACCTCTGATTGTCATTTTAGAATCGGTAGAAAAGCCAGGTAATTTAGGGGCTGTACTCCGAACGTGTGATGGAGCACAAGTAGATGCGTTGATTGTTTGTGATGCACTGGTTGATTTTTTTAATCCAAATGTAATACGGAGTAGCGTTGGAACAGTTTTTACAAATCAGATTGCTACAGAAGAAAAGCAGAGCGTTTTAAAATGGTTAAGAGATAATGAAATCAGAGTCATTTCTACTTTTTTAAGGGAAGATACGAAAAGTCTTTATGAAGTTAACTTTAGAGAAAAAACAGCAATTGTGTTGGGAACAGAAGCAACGGGACTATCTGATTTTTGGGAAAACAATTCAGATGAGTTGATAAAGATTCCGATGAAAGGGAAAGTGGATTCGCTCAATGTAAGTAATGCTGCGGCTATTTGTATTTACGAAGCAGTTCGTCAAAAAGAAATTTAAGACACAAATAAGCCTTTTTAAGGCTAAAACTATTTAAAAACAGCATTGAGGACTTCTAATGATTTTGGATGTCTGAAATCGGAAATATGAAATGAATAATAGCTTAATAGACTTGATAGAAGGGTTTTTCTTTGCTTTTGATTAAATTGATTTTTATGTTGTTCAAAAGAATCCAGTGAATATAAAATTTTAAATAAATGAAAATCTTCATTTGACAGATAAGCATCAGAGGGAATTTCATCAACAGAAACACCATTCTTTAAATCAAAATAGTTTTTATCTAGCGTTATATTTGGATAAAACCCAAGAAAACGAGTCAATTTCATTAGAAACCAAAGGTGAAAATCTGCATATTCTGTGTCTTTTTCATCAAAATTAGTTAAAGAGGTAGAAATAAATTGAAACAAAAGGGGACTGCTCTCTTCTTCCTGTAAAACGGCATTGAGAATTTCACAGATGAATAACACAACAGAGGATTTTATAGGGTTGGAATAAATAGAGGTATAATGAACAGTTTGCTTTGCTTCTCGAAAATAATCTAGGTTTTTTGTGCTTTTTTCATTTAGGGTGAGCTCCAGTTGGTTCAAAGGAAGAAAGAGAGCGCTTTGCCTGTTTTTCTTTGAATAAGCACTTTTTGAAATTAAAGATTTAACACCAAAATTTTCAGTATAAAACTTGATGATTCTTCCGGAATCTCCGTATTTGATAGATGATAAAACAATGGCAGGAGAATTAACAAACATTTACCGAACAATTGCAATTTTTGTTTGTTCTGTTTCTGAAGCATCTTTATTTGTCATTAAAACTAAATAAATACCCGAAGCGACACTTTTACCGTTCATGTTTTTTGTGTCCCAAACGGCAGTTCCACCAGATGCTTTTGTTTGATAAATCAAATTCCCGACAACATCTACAATTCTAACATCTGCATCATTTGGAAGTCCTTTTATCACAACATTTCCCGTAAATCCGGGTCGGACAGGGTTTGGGTAAGCATAGACATCACCAAAGGACTCTCCGGTAGGAATAACATCACTACGAAAAGAAACCACACCTTTATCCGTTGCAAAATAGACCACTCCCGTTGCTTCACTTATCGCAATTTTATTTACTTGATTAGATGGAAGCGGAGAGTTCTGGGCAGTAAAGTGGTAAACGGTTTCATCTCCATATTCAGAAACACAATAAACACCACCGGATTCGGTTGCTATCCATTTTTGATTGGCACCATCAACAATTATATCATTAATTTGAACATCTGTCAGTAACGCTTCCGGTATTCCATTTTGCTCAATAATGATGGGTTCTGCCTGAAAAAAATCAGACTGAACAGCCTCTATAGGGTTGTATAAAACACGAGGACCTAAACGTGTTCCAATCCAAAGCACACCATTTTTATCGATAGCAGCAGAAATGATTTCATCAGTAGGTAAATTTCCGGAATTGGCAGAAGAAGATATTGTATACACATCTTGCATATTGGTAACTTTAAGACCACTGTTGGAACGAGGTAAGGGCATAAAAGCATAGCCCTCGTAAACAATTGGTTTTCGTGCCCCTGCCCCTGTTCCACTGGCATATAAATCAGTAGATTGCCAATTTCCATCGGCACCTTTACGAATCATATAAGTTTTGGAATCAGAGTCAACAAAGGACTGCCCTATCCATAAATTTCCCTCTTCGTCAAATTTACTTCCCCCAACTCTTTCACGGAATAAAAGAGCACTATTTTGACTATTATAGTGTTCCACCATCTCACCACTTTTAAATTTAAATAATCCTATGTGGGTATTTGTTTCTTGCCATGAAGGATGTTCAAACCAAGTGGAAACATAGATTTCCGTAGAATCGTTTGGATTGACTTCAATATCAACAACGTCTTTTGCGTTTAGCATTTCTTCACTAGAGTTATGAATCCATTGTGTACCATTAAAGTGATAAAAACCATCAGCTATTTGTAGAGGGCTGTTAAAGTTTTGTATTCCCCCCGGTGCAATCCAGATTTGCTCACCAAATGAAGTCACTGACCAAGAGCGGTTGTTATAAGGTCCATCAGGATAGATTTTATTTGCCCCGTTAACTAATCCGTCTAATTTTGTTCCACCATAAGTAGTGTTACCAATCTTTAACCCTGTGTTTAGCTCTTCTGTAAAAGAAATAGTTTCAATTTGTGAAAAGGAATTATTGTAGTTTGTAACTCGATTGGTTTGGGTGATGCTTAATATATCATTGTTTACAGTAAGGTCTTTTAAATTAGCAAAAAAACCGAGTGTATTCCAATTATTTCCATCAAAAAAATAAACACTTCCATTAGTTGCTGCAACGAGATTTCCACTGAACTCAACGATGTGTTGAAAGGAAGAGGTTGGCAATCCGGAAACCTGAGTCCAAGATGTGAAGTTTGCAATCAAATCATCAAGTGGGTGCATATAAACCCCTTGATCACTAGCAGCATAAATTACATCATTTAAAACGGCGGCCTCTTTTACACCGAAATAAACTCCAGCTACTGAAAAATAGACTGTTTCTAAAAATTCAAAATCTTCTAAACTAAATGTAGCCAAACCAAATTCACCGGAAACAACTACAATGTTTTGATAAGGAAATAAATGGTTGACAATTTTACTTCCTGTATAGGACTGGTGTAGGGGGATTTCTAAAAAATTTTGACTTTCCTCACCCCCTAAAATGTCGATTTCACCTTTTTCATACCCGATTAATAGTAAATCATTTTCTGAACTATAAGCAAATGCACTAATTCCTATATCCCCCAAATCACCAACTTTTGAGTTTTTTTGAATTTCCCCAGAATCTAAATCATATGTAAATAACCCGTTCTCTGCGCCACAAATGATATAGTTGTTTACCTCTAAAATATGGCTGACGTTTGAATATGAAAAATGGTCTTCCCAACGAGTTGTTGTACTTTGTGCCCAATTTAAAACAAAAGGAATGAACAGAAAAACCCAGCGAATGAACTTAAAAAGTTGAAAAGGCACAATCATTTGCATATAAGTGTTTTTGAAATCAACGGAAATAAGAAGTATTTTAGTATGAATTTGACTAGAAGTTTTGTTTGACCATGTATTTGTCATAAAAGGCCTTGATATGTCCGACGGCTTCCTCGGGCGTATCTACTAGTCTATATAAATCAAAATCTTTTTCACTAATATTCCCCTCTGTTAGTACAGTGTCTTTTAGCCAATTAATAAGACCAGACCAAAACTCCTTTCCAACCAAAACAATGGGGAAGCGTCCGGTTTTATGTGTTTGGATGAGAGTTAGGGCTTCAAAAAGTTCGTCAAGAGTACCCATTCCACCGGGTAGTACAATGAAACCTTGTGCATATTTTACAAACATTACTTTTCTAGCAAAGAAATAATCAAAGTCAATACTATAGTCATAGTCCACATATTGATTTAAACCTGTTTCGAAAGGTAATCTAATTCCCAATCCAACAGACTTTCCTTTACCCCTTTGTGCTCCCTTATTTGCTGCTTCCATGATGCCGGGACCACCTCCGGTGATGACTCCAAATCCCAATTGTGTAAGACGAAACGCTATTTCTTCTGCCATTTCATAGTAAGGTGACTCAGGCTGAGTTCTAGCAGAGCCAAAAACGGAAACACAAGGACCAATTTTTGCCATCTTTTCATAACCCTCAACAAATTCGGACATGATTTTAAACAGAGCCCAAGAATCATTAGACTTTACTTCGTTCCAACTTTTGGCTACAAACTTTTCTAGGATTTTATCGTTTTCTTCCTTTTCTGTCATTTTGATTGATTTTCTAAATGTATAATTTCACGGTATTTTTCTGTGAATAAAAAGCCTTTTATTATAGAGTCAATTGCAGGATCAACACGTACAGAAACCATTCGTTCTTTGATTTGGCTTTCATTTTTAATTTGGTGATGGAACTCATAGTAGCCATACCCACAACAGACACCGTATTTTATCCAAACAAATGAACTTTTACCAAGTTTTCTTCCCTCTCCAACCAAAAGAATATTTTTATTTTTTAGATTAATTTTATCAAGAAATTCATTCACCCTTTTATTATAAGAGTCTGAAAGCTCTTCCTCTACACACGCACCAAAGCACTCTCCTATTTCGTAGGAAAAACACTTTTGACCTTTTTTTGTTATTTCATTTAATAAAGGACAAAGCTCAAACTCCTCAGTTATGAGTGAAAGCAGACTTTGTGCTGAAGTTAAACTTACCATCAGAAAAAGGCGATTAGGTTCATTTTTTTTCGTTTTTCTAATGACAATTTTTTTATATCCATTTTTTTCTCTCAGACAAATTGAGTAGGGAAACTGTATTTTTTTGAGTGTTGCATTTAGTTTGGGTTGTAGTGTTTTTATTTCATGGTTTTCCTTAATCCAAGAAATGAGCTCATCTCCTGTTTCTTCATAATGCACACGGTCTATGGTTTTGCGAATAATATTTCCAACGGAGGTCTTGGCATTTAACTGCTTTCTTACACCTTGTGCAATATTTCTTGTTTTGGATAGATAAATTACGTTACCATCAGCACATAAAAAATAAAAAACACCAATTGTGTTGGGTAAGTCTTTATAGTACTTTGCAAATTTACCCGTTGGTTCAATTGGTTTGGAGTTTACCGAAGAATCTCTTTTTACAATTTCCTTCTCGGAATCTTTTTCGAGTAAAATTTTTAATAATTCAAGGGTCGCTCTTGCGTCTCCGGCTGCTCGGTGCCTATCTGATACAGGAATTCCAAGTTCTTTGCTTAATTTCCCTAGTGAATAAGAAGTGGCATTCGGAAATAGTTTTTCACTGAGTTTCACCGTGTCTAATGTCTCTCGGTAGTAGTTGTACCCCAATTTTTTAAACTCTTGTTTCAACATTCGGTAGTCAAATTCCACATTATGACCCACGAGAATTGTACCGTCTGTAATTTCAATTATTCGTTTGGCAAGCTCATGAAACTTAGGTGCTGTTTTGACCATTTTCGTTGTGATTTTGGTAAGTTTTTGCACATAAGCATTTATCTCACGATCTGGGGAAACAAGTGAAATCAATTGGTCTATGACTTTCTTGCCATCATATTTGTAAATTGCCACCTCAATAATGGACTCTTCGCCCATTTTACCACCAGTGGCTTCTATGTCTAAAACAGCATACAAATCCTATTTTCTTACTTTTCCAAATAATCCTCTAATTAACTCATTTCCAAAGGTTCTAAGAAAGCTTTTTGTTGTAGAGTCGGTCAGTATGGTTTCCAAAGTAGATTTTTCTTCTTTCTTTCGCCCTCTTGTTCGACTTTTGGTGGTTGTAGGAGTAGGAGAAACAGCTTGTTCCATTTTCTTTGTCAAAATTTCATATGCAGTTTCTTTGTCTAAATCTTGTGCATATTTGTTGACTAAAGAAGAGTTATTGACCAATGACTGAATTTCAGATGAACTTAGAATATCCATTCTTGAAATAGGGGCTCGCATATGTGTATAGGCGAGTGGAGTGGGTATTCCCTTTTCATTTAGAGCTGTTACGAAAGCCTCACCAATACCAAGCTGTGTAATTACTTCATCAGCTTTATAATAGTCTGAAATTGGATAATTTTCAACGGCTTTTTGAATTTGTTTTCTGTCTTTTGCTGTAAACCCGCGTAGAGCGTGTTGTATCTTTAGTCCAAGTTGACTTAAAACCTCATCTGGTACATCTCCCGGAACTTGTGTACAGAAAAATAAACCTACACCTTTAGAGCGAATTAATTTTACCATGGTTTCGATTTGGTCTAACAATGCTTTACTAGCTTCATTAAAAATCAAATGTGCCTCATCTATAAAAATGACCAATTTTGGCTTGTCTAAATCTCCTGCTTCAGGAAGGGTTTCATAAATTTCTGCCAATAAGCTCAACATAAAGGTTGAAAACAGACTTGGTTTGTTTTGAATATCCGTTAACCGAAGAACATTTACAACACCTTTTCCATCTGACATTTTCATTAAATCCATAATATCAAACGAGGGTTCACCAAAAAAGGAAGTAGCCCCCTGTTGTTCTAGAGCTACGATTTTACGTAGTATAGCACCAAGTGATGCAGGTGAAATACTCCCATAATTTGAAGTTAACTCTTTCTTCCCCTCTTCGGTTTCACTTACGTATTGTAGAACTTTACGCATATCATCTAAGTCAACCAAAGGAAGACCTTTGTCATCACAGTATTTGTAAATAATAGAAATGATGCTGGATTGGGTTTCGTTTAAATCAAGAATTTTACTAAATAAAATTGGACCAAACTCTGAAACTGTTGCTCTTAACCGGACACCCGACTCATTGCTTAAACTTAACAATTCGGTGGGAGATCCTGAGGGAACGTAGTCAAGACCTAGCAACTGTTGTCTTTCAATAATCCCTTTATTGTTAGCGTCACCCGGCTTAGCAATTCCACTCAAATCACCTTTGATGTCCATAAGCAATGATGGAACACCTTTTTGTGAAAGTTGTTCGGCTAAAATCTGCAATGACTTTGTCTTTCCGGTTCCGGTTGCTCCAGCAATTAAACCGTGGCGGTTCATTGTCTTTAGGGCAATGGAAATTTCAGTGTCTTGTAGAACCTCGCCATCGAGTTTTGCTTTGCCTAAGATTATTTTTTCTCCTTTGTATTGATAAGAGTTTTGGATTTCTTTTATAAAATCTTCTTTATTGGACATAGGTTATAGATTTCGACCAAATATACGATATTACGGTAATTTGAAATAACCAATTACAGGGTAATGGTCAGATAGTTTTATGTCTTTCCGAGTTTCTATACGAATGGGAAGGATGTCTTCGGTGTGAAAAATATAGTCCAAACGAAGAGGGTATTTAAAATCATGAAAAGTCGTTCCGGAAGATTTACCTACATGATAATAAGCATCCTTTAACCAATAGCTAATTTGTTGATATTCATATGAATTAGGGACTGAGTTTAGGTCTCCTGCTAATATTACAGGGTGTTTAGACTGTGAAATATAGGGAATTAACTTTTTCACTTGGTTTTCGTGTAAAAGAAACCCTTTTGATAATTTATTTGAAATAATTTTTGTGTTTTGTTCAGCCTGCTCAGTGTCTAAACTTCCTTTGACTAATTCTTTGTCAATCAACATAGAAGCCAAATAAACGTTGATGAGTCGAATGGTATCATTTCCAACATCAATATCTGCATAGGAAGCATAGGCCGTTGATTTGCTTTCTGCAGAAAAAATATTTTTGAACTCAATGATAGGGTATTTACTAAAAATATGAATAATGGAGTTTTTTTCTTGATAATAGTCCTGAAAAGCAGAGTCTTGGACTTCTTTAAACCGGTTGTCTCTCCAGTAAACCTCTTGTAATAAAATAACATCAGCATTCTCTTGGTTAAAAAAATGAGCAGCACCTTCTTCTCTGAAATAATGAGCGTTGTAGGTAATTAATTTAAAATTAGAAGAAGATTTAACATTATCACCAAAATACTGATATGTTTTTGTTAATGGGAAGATAAGCCCGATGGATAAGACAAAAAATAAGATTCCATAAGATGGTCTTTTCCAAATTAAAAAGAAAGCTAATATAAAGTTGATAACAACTAAAATAGGAAAAATGATAGGAATAATTCCAAAATAAGGAAAAGTAGATGGGGCAATGTATGGGGCGAGATAAATACTATAAGATATAATCAAAAACAGTAAATGCGAAACGAATAACATAGAACTTACTCCTTTTAATCGTAAACTACTTTTTCTACCCATTTTTACCTGCATTAAAAAGGAAATCTTTCTCTTCTTTGCTCAGACTTTCATAGCCGGACTTTGAGATTTTATCTAAAATTTTATCCACTTTTTTTTGTTTATCTACTTTATGAGCGTTAAATTCATAGTCATCACGAGGAGGGCTTGTATATGTTTTCTGTTTCACCTTTTTTGTTCGGTAAAATAACGAGTGAATTATCCCCCCCAAAAAGTCATTTCCTTTCTCAAATTGTTTCATATATAAAAATCCAAAAGCAGCTCCCCCTAAGTGAGAGATATGTCCACCAACATTATCATTGGACAAAATCATAATGAAGTCATATGCGAGTAACGCATAAGCAATATAATCCAAAGGTATATTTATGTTGATAAAAGCGAGCTGAACTTTTGTTTTGGGTATATAAGAGACCAAACCAAAGAATACAGAATAGATTGCTGCTGATGCTCCAAGAAGAAATGAACCGTAATTTAGCAAAGGTGCGGCAGCCATAAAGGCAATTGCTCCAAAAAGGGCTCCATAAAAATAAAAAGTAAGAAAATTCTCACTTCTGAAATAGCGAAGAAATAGCTTTCCAACAAAATAAATCATCAACATATTCATTGCCAAATGAAATAAGCCACCATGAAAGAAAGAGTAAGTCAGAACTCCCCAAGGTTGACTGAAAAACGCTTCAATAGTTCCTTTAGCAGCAAAATAGTCATGAAGAAGAGTGCCAAGTTTTTTAAAAATAAAGAAATCAAGAAGGGTAGAAACCAAGAAAACGCCAACGGAAATAAAGATTAGCTTAATACTCGCATCTCCATTTTTGAAGTTTTGTTTAATTTGTTGAAATAAATCGTTCATCTTAAAATTGTCGGTGTAAACTCTTTTTCCATGATCGAACTAACAAAAAGCCAATTATAGCTCCACCAATATGTGCAAAATGTGCAATAGGATTCCATGCATAATTTTGAACCCCCATATATAGCTCAATAGCAATCATGATGGGAATAAAGTACTTTGCCTTGACCGGAACCGGAAAGAAAATCAAAGCCAATTTAGCATTAGGGTATAAAACCCCAAAAGCAACTAAAACTCCATAAATAGCTCCGGAAGCTCCTACCATAGGTGTTGTGAAGTAAGACATTAGCTGCCTTGCTTCTTCGGGTGCACCTTCTCCATAAGTATGTTTTATTGGAACGGTTGTTTGGGTAAAATCATTTATGTTATAACCCAAGTTTTCCACTAGGGGCTTTAAACTCTCAACTTGTAAATAATTGGTAAAATTAAACAATATAAATGAGCCAAAACCTGCTACAAAATAAAGAACTAAGAACTTGCGTGTACCAAGAGTTGTTTCTACCGTAGAACCAAACATCCAGAGGGCAAACATATTGAACAAAAGATGTGTAATATCTCCATGCATAAACATATGCGAGACAATCTGCCAAGAATGGAAATAAGGGGACTCAGGATAAAAGGCTGCCAAATAAGCATCTAAGTCAATTCCTCTAGAAGTTAAAACAAACTTCCCAAGAAAAAACAAGACATTAATTATCAATAGATTCTTAGTAACAGCCGGAATGGGTTGATTGAACATACTTTAATTTAATTTCTTTGTAACATCAATTTCAGAAAAGGGAATGAAAACTCTTTTTCCAAAAGGAGTAAAATTGGGTTCGGCTAATTGAAACAATTGCTGTGCCAAATGTTTGACTTGCTCAGGAAGAAGGGGTTCTCCTTTGCGTATAGCTGTGTTTTTGGCAATTATTCTAGCAATTTTAGTATCAAAGTTAATTTGGTCATGAAATTCTAAATCGTGTAAAAAGTCGGAAAAAATGGCAGGAACGTGTTCTGTTGAAATTTCCGTAGGAATTGCATTAACTTGGACTTTTTCTTTCTCAAATGTAATGTCAAACCCATATTTGACCAATTCTAATTCAAAGTTTTTTAAAGCAAGAATGTCTTTCTCACTAGACTCAATTTCTACAGGAAACAAAAGTTGTTGGCTGAGTGCATTTTCCTTTCCAGACTTTTTTAACCGTTCAAAAATTACCAATTGATGTGCACGGTGTTGATCTATTATGACCAAATCACCATTTTTTTGCGTAATGATGTATTTGTTATTCCACTGAAAAACGCCGGACTCATTTTGAGAAAACTCCTCTTCACTCAACAGGGTTTGCGGATGATTATTTTCAAGTTCAAACTCAGAAAAAGATTGATAGAGTTGTTCTGTAGGTTGAATTTCACTTTTCAGAGGTTTTTCAAAAGGATTATATGTTTTATCAACCTTTATTTCAGGAACTTTTATAGAGTCATTTTGGGGTTTACTTGGAATAAAAGCCCAATCAGGATTCTGATCAAAATCCAATGAAGGCGTTATATTAAATTGCCCTAAAGCATGTTTTATGGCAGAACGAAGTACGGCATAGATAGCATATTCATCCTCAAATTTAATTTCAGTTTTTGTGGGATGAATGTTGATGTCAATTTTTGAAGGATCAATTTCTAAATATAAAAAATAGGATGGAACGTGCTTGTGCGGTAAAAGACCTTCAAAGGCATCCATTATAGATTTATGTAAGTAATTACTTTTTATAAATCTATGATTTACAAACAAATACTGTTCACCTCGTTGTTTTTTAGCACTTTCCGGTTTTCCTACAAATCCATGGACTTTAACGATCTCAGTTTCTTCTGAAATGGGAACAAGCTGAGTGTCAATCTTTCGTCCAAATATCTGAACAATTCGTTGCTTTAGATTCCCCCCCTTTAAAATATAAAGTTCGGAATCATTATGGTAAAATTTAAAATTAATTTGTTCATGAGCCAACGCTACACGTAGAAACTCTTCCTGAATGTGTCTTATTTCAACTTGATTTGACTTTAAAAAATTTCGTCTGGCAGGAACATTATAAAATAAATTTTTGACAGAGATAGATGTTCCAAAAGGATGAGTTGTAGGGAGTTGGTCTCGAATTTTTCCTCCCTCAATGATGAGTCGGTTTCCTGTTTCCTCCACTTCCCTTTTGGTAACAGCATCAATTTGGGAAACAGCAGCAATTGAAGCGAGAGCTTCACCTCTAAAACCCTTAGTTTGGATATGGAAAATGTCCTCTGTTTCTCGAATTTTAGAAGTAGCATGCCGTTCAAATGCCAAACGAAAGTCTGTAACACTCATCCCCGAACCATTATCTATAACTTGAATTAATGACCGTCCTGCGTCTTTTACAATTAAGTCAACACTTGTAGCTCCTGCGTCTATTGCATTCTCCATCAACTCTTTTACAACCGAAGCAGGTCGTTGTACCACTTCGCCCGCAGCAATTTGATTGGCAACATGGTCTGGAAGTAGTTGAATTATATCACCCGTAGTAATCATAGACTACAAAGGTACGGTCTTGAAATGGAAAAAGTAGAAATTTAGTTGTATTCATATTTACTAGACTTTTTATTATAAAGTCGATACATTTCATCCATAAACGTTTGATGTTTTTCTTCTATAAACCAAAAGATATGTAACCGCCTATACCCAAAAGACTTGAGGTATTGAACAAGGTTTGGGGATTGTTCTTTCCAAAGCTCTATGATTAAAAGAGGTTTTTCTTTTGAGATGAAGTTTTGCATACCCATGATTGTGCTTTCCTCATGACCTTCGACATCAATCTTTACAAGACATAGTTTAGGGGTATCATTGATTTCGATAAAATCATCAAAGCGAACAATTTTTATTTCGGTTTTAGAGTTTCTTTCAGAACTTTCAATCAAGGAAGCCTCTGCTAATTCTTTTTTATTGAAGTAAATAGTTTCTTTTGAATTTTTATTCCCCAACCCCACATTGTGAACAGATGCGTTTTGCTCACATTCATTATAATTAAGGTTGAATAGCAGTGCATCATAATTAGATTTCATAGGCTCAAATGTTATTACTCTCCAGTTTTGCTTTGCCATTAGGGTAGTATAGCGACCTATATGACCACCAATATCAATGAATAAGCCATTTTTGTTTTTTAAAACGGAGGTTAAAAAAATGTTAAATCCGGTTCATAAGACTCTAAGCATACCCAAAAATCAATAGTGTTGGGTCTAGTACTTAAAATAACGTTACTGTATTTGAACTTTGACGAAGGAAACTTGACTAAACTCCCACTTCCTAATAGTTTTTTTTGAATGTAGTGACTAAAGAAAGCCATCATAAAAGAGAACTTATTTTCTAATATTTGTCGTTCAATACTTTTTAGCGTTTGGTTTAAGTAAGTAAAATTAGTCATATTAATGATATAATGAGTTTGCAAAAGTAATAATAAAAATGGAGCAGAACTGAATAAAGAACACTCCATTTTTATAGAAAGAGAGTTGTTTATTCTATTATTAATTTTTTAGTTATTTCAACTTTATGATGATAAAGATACACTAATGTCGGTTAAAAAACAACAAGGGCAATAGAAAAATTAATGTTTCCCCCAACCCACCATCCACACAGCAGTTACAGCAGCTTCTACCCCTTTGTTGCCGTGTTTTCCACCGGAACGATCAAGGGATTGTTGTTCGTTATCATCTGTTAGAACACAGAAAATAACAGGTGTATTGTACTGAATGTTGAGGTCTTTTACGCCTTGTGTAACACCTTGGCAGACGTAGTCAAAATGAGCTGTTTCACCGCGTATTACACTTCCTATAACGATAATGGCATCATAATTTTCTGATTTACAAAGTTGACTTGCTCCATAAATCAACTCAAAACTCCCGGGAACCTGAAATTGAGCAATGTTTTCTTTTTTTGCTCCCAAGTCAAGTAAGGTTTTGATTGCTCCTTTTTCTAAGTTGTGCGTTATATGGCTATTCCATTGGGAAACAACAATGCCGAAACGAAAAGCTTCGGCATTGGGTAATTTTGTTTTATCGTAAGTGGATAAGTTCTTATTCTCCGTTGCCACCAGTTGCGTATTTTAGTCGTTCTATAAATTTATCAACTTCGCCTTCACCTGCATTTGGGTATTTGTCTGCAAGAACTTGAAAATACTTCAACGCATCAGCATTATTTCCTAGTTGGATTGCCAACTTCCCGGCTTTGGTGTAGTACATTGTCTGAATGGCTTCAATATCAGTTCCTTCAGCTGCTTTTATGTAATAGGGAAGAGCCTCGTTTTCTTTTTTTGATTCAACAAGTGCGTTACCAATCATTCCATTTTTCTGAGCAGTCAAAATATCATCATCTGTTTGAAATTTCTCTAAATTCGTAACCGCTGAGGCAAAATCACCCAAACGATAATATGAAATACCGGCTCTGTATAGGGCAATATTTCCCCCTTTTGTGCTACCATAATTATCAATAATTTGCTCATAGCCCATAAAACTTCCCGGACTACCTTTCAGTGCAAGTAAAATAGAGTCTTTTTTAAAGTAATCATCCGCTTGTGTCATTTCGGTAAATGCCCGTTCAGATTTGGGTTCCAAAACGGTTTTTAAATAAACGAAATAACCAATAGCTAACAGTGCTAATGCTCCAAAAACACCAATGATAATTTTGGAGTTTTTTTCAAAAAAATTTTCTGCTTTGTAAGCTGTTTCGTTTAAGCTATCAAGAACTTTTTCTGTTGTATATTCTTGCTTTTTTTTACCTTTCGCCATTCGAGTTTAATTTTCAAGAGTGCAAAAATAGCTATTTTAACGAATTTGTACAAGTTTACTTTTTAAAGTTTTCATGTCCAGAATTTTAAGAATGAGATTGTAATACAAAAAAGTCTCGTTGAGATTATTAAAATCTTAACGAGACTAAATTTTTTTCATACTCAAAGTATGTAAGCGTAAAAAGAGTATTTTCTAAAAGAAATACCCAACCGATAGGTTTAGTAATTTTGAACGGTTTTCTGTTTGATACCCAAGACCGTCATGTATAAATCCTGAAGCAACTTTTCCAAATCCAAACTCATAACGTACATCAAAAACAAAGCTTTTTACATTTACGCCTGTTCCGATTTGCCATCCCATATTGAACTCATCACGTTCTGCGTTTTGAACATCACTTACAGAAATATCATCTTCAAAATAGAAAGAAAATACGGGTCCTGTTTGTACATGAACCAATCCTACGGCAAAGGTTTTTCCGAAGTTAACAGGGATATCAAGTCTTCTTTTCCCAATTTCAAATGTATCTCCGTTTGCGTCATCATATTCATTTTTGAATGAAGTATAGAGTAGTTCCGGCTGAACATAAAACCCGGCTAAATTTGCACGAGCCATTGCTCCCGCTTGAAAGCCAACCGAACCTTTCCCTTTATCTGCATACACGCCGTTTAGTGTATTTAGAACTCCTTTGTCTGCATTGAAAACAGCTCCGGCTTTAAGTCCAAAATTAAGCTGAGCAAATGAACTCATACTTACTAGGGTAAACCCAATTAAAAATAAATTTTTCATAGTTGTTATAATTTTGATGAATTAGTTTTTTCTTGTAATAAGACTTCTCTTAGCTTTGTGAAGAGCTTTGAAGAATAAACGAAATCAATGACTGATTCATTGTTTGCTGTTAAAATTTCTGTTTTATCACCACTCCATTCTTTTACTCCATTCTTTAGAAAAACGATGGTTTCTCCGATTTCCATTACAGAATTCATATCGTGTGTGTTGATGATAGTTGTTGTATTATACTCTACGGTTAACTCATGCAAAAGTTTATCAATCACCATAGAGGTTTTGGGGTCAAGCCCGGAGTTAGGTTCATCTGCAAATAAATATTTGGGCTTGTTTACAATTGCTCTTGCAATGGCAACTCTTTTTTGCATTCCTCCGGAAATTTCTGATGGAAATTTTTTCAAAGCCTCTTTTGATAAATCAACTCGTTCCAAAACCTCCTCTGAGCGCATATCCATTTCTTTCATTGAAAGATTGGAAAACATTTCTAGAGGAAACCGTACATTTTCCAAAACAGTCATGGAATCAAATAATGCACTTCCCTGAAATACCGTTCCTATTTCGCCTCGGAGTTTTTGGCGTTGTTCGTAACTGAATTTGGTGGTGTCTTTTCCATCAAATAAAATTTCCCCGGAAGTGGGTGTAACTAGACCTGTTAAACATTTTAAAAATACTGTTTTCCCAGAGCCTGATTGACCAATGATTAAATTTGTTTTTCCTGTTTCAAAAACAGTGGAAATCCCTTTTAAAACCTCAATGTCTTCAAACTCTTTCTTTAAATTTTTCACTTCAATCATTAGCTCAAAATTGTTTGGGTTAATACAAGGTTTAGTATAATGATGATTACCGAAGTCCACACTACCGCAGAAGTACTAGAACGCCCTACTTCGAGAGATCCTCCTTTTACATGATACCCGTAGTAGGCAGGTACAGTTGCAATAACAAATGCAAAGAAAATAGTTTTAACAAAAGTATAGGCAAATAATTTATTTGCCATAGGCATTTGAAGTCCGGTAATGTACTCTGTTTCTGTCCACATTTGGGTTACTTCTCCTATTAAATAACCACCAATTAGCCCCATACCAATACTAATCATAATCAAAATAGGGTTAAAAATAATAGTGGCTATAATTTTAGGCATTACCAAAAATGATGGGGCGTTAATCCCCATGACATCAAGTGCATCTATTTGCTCTGTTACACGCATGGTCCCTATACTTGAAGCAATATAAGACCCTACCTTTCCTGCTAAAATAAGAGAAATAATGGTGGGTGAAAACTCTAGAATTAATACAACTTTGGTTGCATAAGAAATATAGTAATTGGGAACGGGAATATCAGCTCCTTGAAAGTTTTGTGCCATCTGAATAGCCGTTACAGCTCCCATGAAAAGAGAGATAAAAGCAACTAAGCCCAGTGAACTCATACCCAAATCATAGACTTCCCGCATAATGAGCTTTCGGAAAACCTTTGTTCCTTGTGGTTTTTTAAAAACTTTCTTTAAAAAAAGAAAATAGGCACCTATGTATCCTAATAATTTAAACATACGGCGCAAAATTAGCGTTTTTTTTCAGAGGAAGTTTTATATATTTCGGCAATGAATTTTAAATTAATCGAAAAACACATTCCTTATAACTCTTTACACCATATTGAAAACTGGATTGGGAATGAGAGAGTCCTTCTAAAAATCAAGTCTGCAAGAAGAACAAAATTAGGGGATTACCGATTTATTAAGGAGGCAAAATTACACCAGATTACGGTTGATGGAACTCTTGAACCGGAAGTGTTCTTTTTTGTTTTGACGCATGAATTGGCGCATATGCTTGTTCGGATTAAATTTTCTGAAAAAGTGAAATCACATGGAAACGAGTGGAAACAAGTTTTTGGACAATTATTGAGAGAGTCATTAAATGTTTATCCGGAAGAATTAAAACCTATAATCTTTAGACATGCTCAAAACCCAAGGGCAAGTGTGGGGGCAGATAAACAATTGTATCAAAAGTTATTTGTTGACTCAGACAAGTTGGAAATGCTCGTAGAAAACCTAGCAGACAATCAAAAATTTCGAATAGGAAAAAGGGTTTTTATAAAAGGCATAAAGCGAAAAATACGGTATATTTGCAAGGAAGTCAGAACAGGCAAACAGTATTTGATTAGTGGGCAAGCAATTGTGGATGAAATAATTAATAAATGAAAAAAAATTACTACGGCGTGATTATGGCGGGGGGGGTTGGCTCTCGGTTTTGGCCACTTAGTACAGCAGAATACCCCAAGCAATTTCACGATATTTTAGGAACGGGAAGAACTTTTTTACAAACAACTTTTGACCGTTTAAAGGAAGTTATCCCTGCGGAGCAAATCTATATAGTAACGTTGGAAGAGTATGTTGAGTTAACACTGGAACAACTCCCGAAAATTCATCCAAATCAAGTAATTGCAGAACCTAGCGGCATGAATACGGCACCGTGTAATTTGTATGCGGCAAAGATAATTTATGAGCAGAATCCGGAAGCCAATATTGTTGTAGCACCTTCAGATCATGTGATTTTAAATGAAAAAGTATTTACTCAAAAGCTAGAATTGGGGTTACAAGAAACAGAAAAAAGAGAAGTGTTGATTACACTTGGCATCCAACCGACCCGTCCGGATACCGGATATGGCTACATTCAGTTTATCACAAATGAAACGTCAGAAGTCAAAAAAGTAAAAACATTTACAGAAAAACCTGGAGCAGAGTTAGCAGAAATACTTTATAAATCAGGAGATTTTTTATGGAATGCCGGTATTTTTATCTGGAAAGCCAAAACGATTTTAAACTCCTTTCAACAGCACCTTCCGGAAATGTATAACTCTTTTCAGAAGATTAAAAATGAACTGATAACTGCCGAAGGTAAAAAAGAAGTTGAAACCGTTTACTCCACTTTACAAATGATTTCAATTGACAATGGAATCCTAGAAAAAGCAGACAACGTCTATGTGATTCCCTCTTCTTTTGGTTGGTCAGATTTGGGTACATGGAAATCACTCTATGAAAACTCTAATAAAAATATAGATAAAAATGCAAAGAGAGGAAAACATATATTGACTTATAACACCCAAAAGTCATTGATTTATACCTCACAAAACAAGGCTGTAATTGTTGATGGGCTTGATGAATATATAGTGGTTGACACAGAAAAGGCACTTTTGATTTGTCCGATGAGTAAAGACCAAATGATTAAAGCATTTGTGAGTGATTTGAAGTTGAGTAAAGGGGAGGACTTTACTTAAAAACAATTGCTATAAACTTAAAATTAAAAAGAATTATCTTTGACCCAAATTTTCTAGAAGATGAATCAGGAAAACATGAATAACTCAAACCCAAACGAAGAAGTAGATTTAATACGGTTGTTGAATTACTTTAAAAATGGAATCAAATCTATTTTTAGAGCGATAGGAAACGTAATTAACTATATTCTCCAATTTGTCGTCTTATTACGAAAGAATTGGATTTTTATCGTAGGCTTAGCTGCACTTGGTGCGGTATATGGGAAATTCATAAAACCACTATTTTCAAATTCTGAGGGTATCAAGTCTTATGAAATGGTTGTTCGGTCAAACCCGATAAGTAACTATGAGTTATATGCACTTTCTGATGCGGTCAATCAAGAAGAAGTAAACATTAACCCCAAAGAAGAAAGTGCAGTATTCACACAAAAATTAGGAATAACAAGTATGTCCGTAGAAGCCATTCCCAAAATGAATGATGTTATTTCAAGGTACTACGAACAAACAGAAATAAGTACATTGAGAAACTTTGAGACTGATACACTTTTTTATCAAGGATTTGAGCTGAAAGAATATCAATCCAAAATGGAAGATGAAGACTATTCTTTACAGAGAATAAAGTTGAAGGTAAATAGCGAAGAAATTCCTAAAAATATTCAGAATCAGTTTTTGAATTATTTGAACAACCTTCCGGGAGTAAAAAGAGAAAAAGAGTCAAAACTACTAGCAATGGAAACATTAGAACACCAAATGCAGTCAAGTTTAAACTCAATAGACTCCATACTTATGGGAAGAGCAAAAATGAACAGTCAAGCGGAGTCTGGAGTTGATCAGCTTATGCTAAATGCGACAAATCGTAGCAATGTTGAGTGGGATTTATTACGATTTAAAGAAATGTTTTCAAAAAGGCTATATGGAATACAGATGGAGAAAGCAGATTTACAAAACGGAGTTCAAATTATCTCAAACCTAAGAACCGTAGGAAACAAAGGTGACCTAAGTAATCCAATGATAAAATACGCACTTTATGGGCTTGTCCTTTCTATCCTTGTTATTTTTGGACTCCAGTTCAACAAATATTTAGATAAAATTTCCAAAGAGAAGACAAATTAAAATGTTGAAATTTTCAATCTTAGGGTTAGGTCACATTGGCAAAATTCACAAAAACGCAATAGAAGAAACAAAGGGAGCGCAACTCGTTTCCATTATTGATATTAACTATCAAAATGACGAGTTAAACACACCCATATACACGACATTAGAAAGTTTTCTAAACGAAGACAAAGAAACTGACATTGTGGTGATAGCAACACCAAATGGGATGCACCGTGACCATGCCATTCGTTGCCTGAAGGCAGGGAAACATGTGCTAATAGAAAAGCCAATAGCACTGACAACTCAACACGCAGAGGATATTTTAAAAGCAGCAAAAAAATACAATAAACGAGTATTTTCCTCTATGCAGCTTCGGTTCTCTCCTCCTGTTAGTTATGTGAAAAAATTAATTGAAAATGATTGTTTAGGACAAATCTATATGGTTAACATTCAGTGTTATTGGAATCGAAATAAAAATTACTACGCAACACGAGAGTGGCACGGAACCAAAGAAATGGACGGAGGTGTATTATTTACCCAATTTTCCCATTTTATAGATATTCTAAACTATTGGTTTGAAGATTTAAATTGCACAAATTCATCACTTTATAACTTTAACCATCAGGGGATTACAGAATTTGCAGATAGTGGAAAAATAGACTTTACAGCAGATGGAGCTGTGGGAAATATGATATATACAATTTCAACTTTTGATAAAAATTACGAAAGTAATATAACAGTAATTGCAGAAAAAGGAACATTGAAAGTAGGAGATCAATATTTGAATGAATTGAAGTACAGTAATCTCAAAAATGTAGTTTGCTCAGAAACAAATTTATCTACCGAGCAGAAAAACTTCCACCCAAAAGCAATTGCAGAAATTGTAGAAGCAATAAATGAAAACCGACCATCTATTTTAGATGGTGAGCATGCAGTAAAACTCGTTAAATTTATTGAAAACAGTTACCAATTAGCAAATTAAAGTATTTGAAATAAATTAACCCCAACAACTCCAAAATTGTTGAGGTTTTTTTATTGAATTAGCCCAATGCCTTTTCCAAATCAGCTAATAAATCATCAATATCCTCAATTCCAACACTTAGACGAACCAAATCATCTGAAATTCCTTTTTCAGAACGAGTTTCAGCCGGAATAGAAGCATGTGTCATTGTTGCTGGATGATTTGCCAGAGATTCCACACCACCCAAACTTTCAGCCAAAGTAAAGACACGCAAGTTTTCCAAAAACTTTACAGCATCTCGTTTTTCACTAGATTTAAAGTTAAAAGAAACCATACCACCAAAGTCTTTCATTTGTTTTTTTGCAACCTCATGATTAGGATGGCTTTCCAGTCCGGGGTAGAAAACTTTTCCAACTTTAGAGTGTTGATTTAGAAATGCAGCAACTTTCTTTCCATTTTCACAGTGACGCTGCATACGTACATGCAACGTTTTAATCCCTCTCAAAACCAAATAAGAATCTTGTGGGCCTAAAATTCCACCACCTGCAAAAAGTTGAAAATGAATCCTTTCAGCTAATTTTTCATCTTTTACAACCAAAGCACCCGCCACTACATCAGAGTGACCGCCTAAATATTTAGTTGCAGAGTGCATCACTATGTCTGCCCCTAAATCCAAAGGGTTTTGCAAATAGGGAGAGGCAAAAGTATTGTCAACAGCAACCAACAAATTGTTTTCTTTTCCGATTTTGGAAACAGCTTGAATATCTACAATTTTCATCAAAGGGTTTGTAGGTGTTTCTACCCAAATTAATTTAGTATTGGAATTAATTTTTTCAAGAATAGAATCAGGATTGGTCATATCTACAAAGTGAAACTTCAACCCAAAACGTTCATAAATACGTGTAAACATACGGTATGAACCGCCATACAAATCATCCATTGCAATAATTTCATCACCAGGATTGAATAGTTTCATCACTCTATCTGTTGCCTCTAAGCCGGAACCAAATGCAAAGCCATGAGTTCCATTTTCTACGCTAGCCAAGGCGTTTTCTAAAGCTGTTCTTGTGGGGTTTGCCCCTCGTGAGTACTCATAGCCTTTATGAACTCCCGGACTACTTTGTACATAAGTAGAAGTCTGGTAAATAGGAGTCATAACCGCTCCGGTAGAAGGGTCATGATGTTGGTTTCCGTGTATTGCTTTTGTATTGAATTTCATTTTTGGTCAAATTTTAAAATGCAAACATACTGTGTTTTTCAGATTTCATTAAATTTGAACTCGTTAAATTATGCGTACCTACTTAATTCTAATTTTGTTACTTCCTATTTTTGTTTTCACACAAGAAAAACAGAAACAGTACTCAGTAGATGCAAATTACTACTACGGAAGCATTTTGCCGCATAGTAAAAAAATTCAGCATCTGATTACCGATCATCCGGAGGGAGTTTTTATTTCAGTCAATCGAAAAACATTTGGAGATAAAGAGTGGGAATCTCGGCTAAACTATCCGGACTATGGAGTCACACTTCACTATCAAAATAACAAAAATGAGACTTTAGGTGATTTGTATGGTGTATTTGGACATTTAAGTTTTTATTTTCTAAAGCGAAATCTTTCGCTAAGAATAGGGCAGGGGGTTGCTTATAATACCAATCCGTATGATAAAGAGAAAAACTACCGAAATGTAGCTTTTGGTACACACTTTATGCCTTCTACTTTTTTTATGTTAAACTATCAGAAAGAAGATTTGTGGGAAGGCTTGGGGTTACGAGCCGGACTTTTTCTAATTCACCATTCCAATGGAAGGATTAAAACACCTAATACAAGTGCAAATACTGTTGGGGCTAATGTAGGGCTTCACTATACGATTGATTATAAAAATAAGCGAGAATATGTTCCAAGAAATAATAAAGACTCAACTTATACAGAGCAGGTTAAATATAATTTAGCATTTCGAACGGGGGTTCATGAAAGTCATATTTTGGGAAGTGGGCAGTACCCGTTTTATACATTTTCTGTCTACGCAGACAAACGAATTAGTCGTTCTAGTGCGTTTCAAGCAGGTTTAGATATGTTTTTGTCCATGATGTATAAACATGAAATAGAGATGATGGCAACTTCTTTTCCGGAAAAAGGGATTGGTTCAGATACTGATTATGAACGGATAGGGGCATTTGTAGGGTATGAATTGTTTCTAAATCGATTATCCTTTGAAGGTCAGTTAGGTGTCTATGTTTATGATGATTATAAATCGGATACATTTTTATACCAACACTTGGGTTTAAAGTATTACTTTTATAAAAACTTCTTTGTAGGAACGGGATTAAAGACACACTTTTCCAAAGCGGAAGCAATGGAGTTTACGATTGGAGTCCGATTATAAATAAATTTTAGGATGAAACAGTTTATAGGAATACTATTTTTAGCACTTACTTTTTTAGGGTGCAATTCAGAGGAAGGTTTGGACTGTTTTAAAAAACAAGGAACACAAACGACAAAAGTTATTTTTGTTGAAGGATTTACCAAAATAAACATCTCAGAAGGTATAGAATTGACAGTGAAACAAGCTGATGAGCAAACGGTAAAAGTTGTAGCCGGAAAAAATTTAATCAATGACATTAAATTAGAAGCAATTGAGGGTGAGTTGAAAGTTACAGATGAAAATGGTTGCGAAATTTTACGAAATACGAGCATTGCGCATATTTATGTATCCACACCTAGTTTAGAGAAAATCTATTCTTCTTCACAGTTTTCTATTTATTCAGATGGGGTTTTGACCTTTCCGGAGTTGACGTTAGAATCCGGAATTATAGAAGACACATCAGCAAGTATCTTTGAGTTGGAAATAGATAATGATATTCTAAGAATTAATGACAATGTATCGTCTGTGTTTAGAATAAAAGGAAAAACGGATCAACTAGGTGTAAACTTTTGGGGAGCTAATGGACGGTTGGAAGCAGAAAACCTTCAAGCCACAGAAGTTTACATCAACCATAGAAGCACTAATGATATGATAGTGTATCCGGTAGAAAAAGTTTCAGGAAGCATTAGAAGTACCGGAAATTTAGTGTTAAAAAACATCCCATCAATTATAGATGTAGAGCAATTTTATACAGGGCATATTGTTTATCCATAGCATATTAAACAATTTAAAATGAGTAAAAAGAAAAAATCACAAATAAAAAATTGGAAAAAATATAGCGTTGATTTTCTCTCTATTTTCATTGCAGTAATTTCTGCTTTTGCTTTGAACAATTGGAATGATAATAGAAAAGACAGAATAGCTGAAAGTAAAATTTTAACTGAAATATCAAACGGTCTCAAAAAAG
>JBKEAG010000111.1:0-4736 GCA_047972025.1 Moheibacter sp. | reverse complement strand
AAAAACAAAATTGTAGGTATATTTCGGATTCCATATTCTGCCGCAATTTGCTGATTATTATCAACATCTACTTTGGCAATAACTGCCTGACCATCAAAATCTTTTGCCAATTCCTCTACTGTTGGAGCAACCATACGACAAGGACCACACCAAGTTGCCCAAAAGTCAACCATTGCTGGTTTTCCTGCTTCTAAAACATCCTTTGCAAACGATGTATCTGTTACTTCTAGTGCCATTTTTTATGTATTTAGTTTATTTAACAGTCAAAATTAAGGTAAATTAATGAATTTCTCCCTGCAACTCCATAGGAAATATCAATCGTTCAATTATCAATTTCTTAATTTAGATTTTCTACTAATTTAGTTTAAATTTAAGATTGGGTATTTGTTTCAATGCGTTAATTAATTCTTTATTGATATTGATTTGTATTGATTTTGCAGGCATTTTCAACTTTGTTTCATTTTCCAAATCATTTAAAACAAACAACAGTTTTTTGTCTCCTTTATATTGTTCAAATAACTTTATCAACGATTGATACATTTTCTCCGTTAGTTCTTCAATATTCATATTGATTACCAGACGTTTAGAAATTCCCTCTAAAATTTCACTCAGCAACTGCATTTTATTTATGTTCACATAAACTCTTCGTCCGGTAGGGTTTCCCTCTCTGTCCTTAAATACTCTTTCAGTGATAGACAACTTCATTCCGACCATCATATTGGGTTGGAGAAAGTGCTTTAGTCTTAAATAATCTTCTCCAAACAATCGAAATTCATACTGATCTTCATAATCTTCTAAAGTAAAGATTCCAAACTCTCTCCCATCTTTATTTGATGTTCTATGTTGCGCATCGGTTATGATACCTCCAACAGATAATTCACGACCAATTAACTTATCTTCATTATTTTTTAATTGTTTTAAATTAATATTCTGATAAAAATTCAACTCATCTAAATAATCATCCAACGGGTGTGATGATATGTAAATCCCCACAACTTCCTTTTCCCGATTTAATTTTTGAATAGAATTCCACGGTTGACAATTGGGCAAATGGGGTTTCAACACTTCTATTTCATCTGCCATATCTCCAAACAAAGAGGCTTGTGCACTTGTTTTAGACTCCTGAAAAGAAGCTCCATATTTGATTAATTTTTCTAAATTACTACCTCCATCTTCTTCATAAAAGAATTGTGAACGGTGAACTTCAAACTCATCAAAAGCCCCAGAAAGTGCTAAATTTTCAATTGTTTTTTTATTGGCTTGACGTAAATCAACCCGCTGAACAAAGTCAAAAATAGATTTAAACTTACCATTTTCATTTCTCTCACTCAAAATAGACTCTACGGCAGCACTTCCCACTCCCTTCACAGCCCCCATTCCGAAACGAATTGCACCATTATCATTTACCGAAAAAGTATATTCACTCTCATTTACATCTGGACCCAAAACTGGGATTCCGGCTGAACGACATTCTTCCATAAAAAACGTTACAGATTTTATGTTGCTCATATTATTACTCAAAACGGCAGCCATAAACTCCGCCGGATAATGTGCTTTTAGGTAACCTGTATGATACCCAATCAAAGCATAGCAAGTAGAGTGTGACTTGTTGAACGCATATTCTGCAAAGGCTTCCCAGTCGTTCCAAATTTTTTCTAAAACTTTTTGAGGATGATTATTGGCTTCGCCTCCTTCTAAAAATTTGGGTTTCATCTTGTCCAGTACATCTCGTTGCTTTTTTCCCATAGCTTTTCGTAAAACATCTGCTTCACCTTTTGTGAAATTTGCCAACTTTTGGGAAAGTAGCATCACCTGCTCCTGATAAACTGTAATTCCATACGTTTCTGCCAAATGTTCTTCCATTTCCGGCAAGTCATAAACGATTTCCTCCTGCCCATGTTTACGGTTGATGAAATTGGGAATATACTGTAGAGGCCCTGGACGATAAAGCGCGTTCATCGCAATTAAATCATCAAATTTATCAGGTTTTAGCGCACGCATATGTTTTTGCATACCGGGTGATTCGTATTGGAAAATGGCTACTGTTTCAGCTTGTTGAAATAGTTGATATGTTTTTTCGTCATCTAATGGAATTTCATCCGGATTGATTTTTATTCTATGATTTTTTTCGACCAAACGAATTGTATCATCTATAATCGTGAGTGTCCGTAAACCCAAAAAGTCCATTTTTAGAAGTCCGGCACTTTCTACCACAGAGTTGTCAAACTGAGTTACCAGTAGTTCGGCATCTTTAGCCACGGCTACCGGAACGAGTTCTTTTATGTCTTTTGGTGTAATGATTACTCCACAAGCATGAATTCCGGTATTTCTCAGTGAACCTTCAATCACTTTTGCTTGTTGAAGTGTTTTGCCTTCTAAATTATCTTGTTCAACTATTTTTTTTAATTCAATTGAATCAATATACTCATCTCCATTTAAAGTAGATTTCAATGCTTTATCATCCATTTTGAATAATTTATTCAATTTCAAATGGGTTTTTTTAGCAATTCTATCTGTATCGGGAAGTGGTAAATCCAAAACTCTTCCGGTATCTCGAATGGCAGACTTTCCAGCCATGGTTCCGTAAGTGATAATTTGTGCAACTTGGTCTTTTCCGTATTTATCCACTACCCATTTAATAATATCATCACGACCACGGTCATCAAAATCTATATCAATATCGGGAAGTGAA
This sequence comes from Moheibacter sp., assembly GCA_047972025.1. GTDB lineage: Bacteria > Bacteroidota > Bacteroidia > Flavobacteriales > Weeksellaceae > Moheibacter. The sequence continues at coordinate 2,044 of JBKEAG010000111.1, read as the reverse complement.
ACTCTATCTGGATTTAGAAATCGCTCAAATAGCAAATTATATTTAATGGGGTCAACATTGGTAATTCCAATACAATAAGCTACTGCTGAACCAGCTGCCGAACCACGCCCCGGTCCTACGGAAACACCCATTTTTCGAGCTTGTGAAGTAAAATCTTGTACGATTAAGAAGTACCCCGGATAGCCTGTTCGTTCGATTGTGTCTAATTCAAAGTCTAATCGTTCTTTGATTTCAGGTGTAATTTCTTCATATCTATTTGCTGCTCCTTCGTAAGTAATATGCCGCAAATAAGCCATTTCACCTCGAGTTCCGTTGTCTAATTCATCTTCTGAGTGTTTGAACTCTTCCGGTATGTTGAACTTGGGTAACAAAACATCACTTGCTAAATCATAAGGCTCTATTTTACTCAACAATTCGGAAAGGTTATCAATTGCCTCCGGTATTTCGTGAAACAGGGATTTCATTTGGTCTTGTGATTTGAAATAAAATTCATTATTTGGAAATCCAAAGCGAGTCCCTCTTCCCCGTCCAATTGGTGTATCTTTCTTTTCTCCATCTCGTACACAAAGCAAAATATCATGTGCTTCAGCATCATTTTGATGAATATAAAATGTATTGTTTTGTGCCAAAGTTCTAACTTGGTGTTTTTCTGCAAACTTTATCAAAACTTGGTTTACGTGTTCCTCTTCTTGTAGTCCATGCTGGATTAATTCAACATAGAAGTCTTCCCCAAATAAATTATGCCACCAAACAAAGGCTTCTTCTGCTTGTGCTTCGCCCACGTTTAGGATTAAATTAGGAATTTCACTTGTGAGACTTCCGGTAGTGGCAATCAGATTATCTTTGTATTTTTCTATCACTTCTTTTCCTACACGTGGATAACCAGCATAGTAGCCTTCAATATATCCGGCAGAAGAAATTTTTGAAAGATTTTTATAACCTTCTTTATTTTTGGCAAGTAAAAGTTGTGTAAAACGCCTATCCGGATTGTCTTTGGTAAACTTTGTTTGTTGATAGTTTTCTGAAACATACAGTTCACACCCAATAATTGGAATAATGGGAGTTTCTAAATTGGTATTTGCTCTTTTAATCGCACTTATAAACTTGAAAGCTCCCATAAGATTTCCCATATCGGTAATTCCCACAGCGGGCATATTTTCTTCAATTGCTTTTTGAATTAGTGCATCTACCGAAGTTGTTGCTGATAGAATCGAAAAAGAAGTATGGTTATGAAAGTGAAAATAGGGTGATTCTATTTTATGATTCGTATTTTCAATTAATTCTTTTTTCCGTTTTAGAGCTGTTTTTTTAAACTCAGAAACTTGTGATTCAACCTCAATTTCAAAAGGTTGAAAGGGATTAGGATTTATTTCTTTAAATGCAACAAACTCTTCTTGTGTTAAATGTATTTGCTCCTTGGCAAAGACATTTAGCCGAATTAACTCCATAAAGGAACGTGCGGTTGCGTTTACATCTGCCGAAGCATTGTGTGCTTCAGCAAACTTTTCTTTGAATAATATTTCGTATAACTCACTTAGTTTAGGTGATTTAAAACGGCCATACCGTCCTCCGGGCAATGCACAAAATTCAGTAGAGCTTTCCATGGTATCGGCAATGGGTAGGTTTATTTCTTTATAATCTAATCCCATCCGGTAAAACTCTGCTCCTAGAATACCTTGGTCAAAATTTAGATTATGTCCTACTAAAACATTGGTTTGACTTAGTGCTTCTCTGAATTTTTGAAGTACTTCTTCCAACGGCAATCCTTCTTTTTGCGCTTTCTCTGTTGTTATTCCATGAATTTTGGCAGCATTGAAGGGAATGTCAAACCCATCCGGATGGATGATGTAGTTTTTATTCTCTATCAGCTTTCCGGTTTTATCATGCAATTGCCAAGCAATTTGCACCATCCGAGGCCAGTTGTCGGTATCAGTTGGGGGTGCATTGAAATCTTTTGGTAAACCTGTGGTTTCGGTATCGTATATGAGAAACATTCCTAATGTTTAGTTAAAAAATTGAATCTATAAATTTAGTGTTTTCCTCT
>JBKEAG010000041.1:0-3545 GCA_047972025.1 Moheibacter sp. | reverse complement strand
AGGAGACTACGCAAAAATGAAGCTACTCGTAGTTTAGTTCGTGAATGTACACTAACTCCTCATGACTTCATCCTTCCTATCTTCATATCAGAAGGCTCAGGAGTGAAACAAGAGATAGCTTCTATGCCGGGTATTTATCGACACTCACTCGATTTGACACTAAAAGAGATAAAAGAGATTTGGGATTTAGGAATCAGAGCCGTCAATATTTATGTAAAAGTTGATACTAGTTTAAAAGACAATACAGGAAAAGAGGCATGGAATCCAAATGGGTTGATGCAACAAACAATTCGGGCAATTAAAGATATAGTTCCCGAAATGGTCGTAATGCCGGATGTAGCACTTGACCCATATTCTATGTACGGACATGACGGGATTATAGGTAATGGACAAGTTTTAAATGATGAAACAGTAGAAGCTCTGGTGAAAATGAGTTTATCACACGCAGAAGCCGGTGCTGATTTTGTAGCACCAAGTGATATGATGGATGGTAGAGTAGGAGCGATTCGTAAAGCGTTGGAGAAAAACGGGCACCATGATGTAGGAATTATGTCATATGCGGCTAAGTATGCAAGTTCCTTTTACGGGCCATTTCGTGATGCTTTGGATAGTGCGCCGATAGATAATCAGGAAATTCCAAAAGACAAAAAAACATATCAGATGGATTTTCACAATGCGTATGAAGCACTTCGTGAAGTAGAAGAAGACATTGCAGAAGGTGCCGATATTGTAATGGTAAAACCGGGAATGGCGTATTTAGATATTGTTCGTTTGGTGAAAGAAAACTATAACATTCCGATTTCTGTATTTCAGGTAAGTGGTGAATATGCAATGATAAAGGCAGCCTCTACAAATGGTTGGCTAGACCATGATAAGGTGATGATAGAAAGTTTGACAGCATTTAAACGAGCCGGTGCCGATTTGATCTCTACTTATTTTGCCAAAGAAGCCGCCCATTTACTAAACGGTTGATTTATAAGATTTAGTTATTTGTAATTTTTTTCTTAAATTATCGGATAAGAAAAGTTAGCATTGAAAAAACTTCAATACATCATTCGGGAAGCAAAAAAAGGGAAACGTCAAGCTCAAAATACATTGATGGATTTTTTTTGGGAAGATGTTTACGCCTATGTTTTTCATAAAATAAATGATGAAGATGAGTCAGAAGATATTGCCATAGAGACATTTACAAAAGTTTTCGCAAAATTAAAGTTATATAATTCTGATTTTGATTTCAAAACGTGGGTACTGTCTATCGCACATAATACGATGATAGACCACATTCGTAAATCATCCAAAAAAAGTAATTTATCATTGGACGATGAAAATGTACAAATTGAAATTCAAGAAAATGAACCCGGTCCGGAAGAAATTTTAATACTAAAGCAAGATAATGATTTGTTTCAGCACTATTTAGACGAATTAAAACCAGATTATAAAAGAATTATTGAGCTTCGTTTTTTAGAAGAAAAAACCTATAAGGAAATTGCTGAAGAATTGAACCTTTCCATGGCAAATGTAAAAGTTAGAATCCTCAGAGCCCGGAAATTATTACAGGATTTATTAAAAAAATTAAAACAATAAAAAAAATAGATATAGAATTAAATCGTTTTACTTTTTAAAATGAATTTAGAAAAAGCAATCATGAAGCAATCATTACTTTTATTTACCATTATTTCTTTATGCGCCGTTACATCTTGTAACTCTACGAGAAATGTATCTTACAAATCATCTGAATACAAGAAAGAAAAAAAAACAGCATATAAATCGTCAAACAAACAAGCAGATTCTGTACTTCGTGAAGCAAAAAAATACTTAGGAACACCCTATAAATATGGTGGTACAACCAAAAGTGGGATGGATTGCTCCGGTTTGGTTATAAATGCCTATAACGCAGCAGGAATCCAAATGCCGAGAATTTCTCGCGACCAAGCCAATGAAGGAAAAGAAATAAAACTGAAAGATGTACGAGAAGGAGATTTGGTGTTTTTTAATACATCCGGTTCACGCATCAGCCATGTAGGAATTGTAGAAGACGTAAAAAATGGTGAGGTATTTTTCATTCACTCATCTTCATCCAAAGGTGTGATTGTCAGTTCTATAGAAGAAACATATTGGAGCAAACGGTTTGTAAAAGCTGTTCGTGTTTTGTAGCTAATACTGCTTTAAACAAATTCGAAATAGGCACGTTGAATTTGAGCATTATCTATTTCTGAAGTATTGATTTCCATTATTTTGGGTCGATCAGATGTTTTGTAAAAGGTAGTTAGATTTTCTTTTAATTCTTCTAAATTTTGAACAGAAATATATTCAAATGAAAACATAGCTGCTAGGTGTTTGGCAATCAGTTGATGCCTAGTTTCAAAAACGGTTTCCACTACTCCTGAGTTTTCAGGTCCGGGAATGATTTTGAAAATATTTCCACCACCATTATTTATCAAAATAATTCGAAATGAAGGTGAAATGTAATTGTTCCAAAGCCCATTGCTATCATAAAAAAAACTAATATCTCCCGTTACCAAAACCGTCTGTTTCCTGTTGACCATAGAGGCTCCTATTGCAGTAGAAGTAGAGCCGTCAATACCACTTGTTCCACGATTACAAAAAATAGGATTGGAAGCATCATGTGTGAAAAGTTGGACATAGCGGATGGTAGAAGAATTACTGTACTGAATTTCTGAATTTTTAGGATAACTTTCTATAAGTGTTTCAAATACTTTAAAATCGGAATAGGTTATTTTTTGAGAAAATTCTTTTTGTTTTATTTCCTTTTCATTTCGGATGGAATCCCAATTGGGATAATAATGTGATTTTTTTTGAATGATTTTTGGAGCAAATTTTTCTAAAAAGAAAATAGGTTTACTTTTAATTTTATCAGTCAAACACTGAAAAGTATCCGGCTGCCAATGTTCGTCTAAATGCCAATGCTGTTCTGGTTGGTGATTTCGGATAAATGATTTTACTTTTTTGGAAATGACGTTTTGTCCAATTGTCAGTAAAATATCAGGTTTTAATTTTTCCAAAATTGCTTCATCTAGCGAGAAAATTGTAGAATCAATTTTATTGAAAAATCTTTTTGAATGGAGGTTGGACGTAGTTTCTGTTAAAACAACTACAGAATCATCATTTGCTAATTTATTTATCCAATTTTGAAACTCATTATCAGGATACTGCATTCCAACTAGTACTAACTTTTTAGAAGCATTATTCCATTTTTCAGTAAAAAAATAAAAGTCTATTTCAGGTTTCTTTTTTTGAGGAATTTCAAACTTTTCAAATTGTATGTCAATTGTTTCTTGAAATTCATAAAGTGGTTCTGATAAAGGTATATTGATGTGCACCGGCCCTGAATTTTCTATGGAAGAAATAATGGCTTTTTTGATTAAACCAAGGTTGTCTGTTAGCTCTTGTGTAGTATCTCTTTCGGTCAATTGTGTACTGTAATGGGTGTGTAAATCCAGTACATTTTTTTGTCGAATGGTTTGTCCATCAAAATTATCAACCAAGTGTTCAGGACGGTCAGCAGAAAGAATAATTAAAGGAAT
>JBKEAG010000212.1:0-2605 GCA_047972025.1 Moheibacter sp. | reverse complement strand
TGCCAATTGATGTATTGGCATCAATACCAACACTCGTATTTAAATTCTCACCTACGCTAATGTTGATGTTCTTTCCTGCAGTAAAATTGATATCATTGGGTGCATTTACATTAATATTCCCCTGCCCGTCCATCAGGTAGGTGTTCCCGCTCGGGTCTTCTATGAATACCGAACCCTCGGCATCGTTCATTATGATTTTTGTTCCCGACCTTGTATGGATGACCTTTTGGTCATTTCCTGCGGTATGGTAACCCGAACTCTCGTTTCCGTTGTAGTGTGTAGTAATTTTCAATTTTTCCATATCCCCAATCTGATACACAAGGTTCAGTAAAATTAATTTTAAGGTGTTTTAAGTGATTCTAAATGTTAAAAGCAATTTAAATTGCTATACTATTTTCCAAATCTTGCTTATTATACTTTGATTTTTGAGAAATGTTCCGGTTTGATACACTACCCAATTCTTCCATCACTTAATTTTGTACCCCATCTCTTCAAGCTCACTTTTCAAATTAATAATTTTATAGCAGTATAATATTTCGTTTTTAATGGCAAATCTTTGATTTTCTATTAATTTAATTTTTAAGAGTTTGACGTTTTTATCGAATATAGGATAAGTAAGCTCGGAAGAAAACTTATGAATTGTCTTGTTCCTTTTATCTGAAATATAAATATTAAAATTAGAATAATAAGGCTTATCGTAACCTATATTTATTTCTATTTCTTCTTGATACTTTGAATGATATAAGCTAATATAATTACCTCCTTCAAAAACTGTTACTGTTTTGTCATACAAATCCACATCTTTATTTTCGTGTTCTATGATTAGAATAATTTCTTTATTGTATAATTTTTCATTTTTAAAATTACTTTCTTCTGAAAACTCTTTTTGATAATCATAGAATTCTTTTTCATTCACATCTATGTATTCTCCCTTTTTATTAATGTTGTAATTTACATTATATCCCCCAATGTTTTTATTTTTATTACACGATATAAAAAATATTGAAACAATGATTAAAATTAAATAATTTCTTTTCATAATTTAATTTGGTGAATATTTCTCATAAGTTGAAGGTACGCCTGGAGGTAAATCCCCTGCTTTAAATCTCTAATTTCTCCATGAAGCATAATTAAATTTATCAAAATCTTTAGGTTCAAACCCTTTTTTTAACTTATGATATCTAGGAGTGGAATCTTTTATATTTAATGCATAATAATATATATTGTCCTCGCCGTATAACCACCAATCCCCTGACCCTTCATTCATTTTCGTTGGTTTAAATTTAAAAACATTACTCTCTTCGGGAATAAAGTAATTTTTATCGATTAATAAATTAAAAATATTTGATGTAAAATGAGTAAATGCCATTATATAAAATAATATGATAAATATTACAACTAATAAATAAATTCTAATTTTCATAGAAAAACAATGTTTCTGTTCCATTATAAGCTCCATTTAATAAGTTAATCGCATCTTTTCCGTACTTATCAGCAACTGGTCCACTTCCATTATAGCTTACAAAAACTTTTTCAACTTGTTCTATTGTTATCTTTCCGTTCGAACATTTTCCAACTTGTCGATCAATTAATTGTCTTATATGAGCGGCTCCATAATATAAATCTGCTCTCCAATCTGCTCCTTGAATTGCAGTATCTGCATTTGTGTCAGAAATATATCCTTCTCTATTTGCAATCTCTTTAGGCATTAGTTCTTTGCAATAATTTATTGTGTCTTCTAAAGTAGGTCGTCTCATATTCATAAAACCACTTGATCCATCGGCTAACTTATCAGGTATAATATCCCATAATTCTTCATCAATAATTGCCGCACTTGTGGTTGTAGTCCGTTCTAAATATTGGAGAAATTGTCTAAATTTGGAGCTGTTTGGCGCATTTTCTTGTTGAATTATTACGGTAATCATTTCATGTGGTATTCCATGATAATTTGCTGCATCCTTAATCCAACCCCTAATAGTTGAATCTGGAACATATATTTTGTGAAGTATAGGTTCATTTTTAGAAGATGTATACCTCATAACCTGAAATGGTGATGGAAAATCACCAGTATAACTTACAATCTCCTTTGCATCTTTTATTGATGTTTTTAAATCACCACAACAAGGACATTTACATAATTTCACCTCTACCTTTGCATTATTTCCTCTTTTTTCAAAATAAGTATAAACTGTAAGTTTCTTTGCAACGGTATCCGTACCAACTCTAAATTTAAAACTAATTTTTCCATCATTCAGGAGTGTCCCACCTGTATAAACTCTTTTAAATCCTCCGTTATCATCATATTCTCTATCCCATTTGATTAATAAAACTTCATGTGGAAAAGGTTCTCGATTGGTTGTAGCTCTATAGTAATAAAACTCTCCTTTATCAATATAATCCACTAAATTACCTTTTTCGTCAAAAGGCCCCTCTACTTTAATTACTTGTAAAGTATCAGGCGGTGATGGGGGTGATTTAGGGTTATTAGTATTATGAACACCTCCTTGCACACCATCATTTCGAACCTTTAACTGAGCAAAATAATCAATTCTTTTCCCGTAAATCTCATGAGTTCCTCCAGTTATTTTTGTGTATTTTCCACCTA
>JBKEAG010000198.1:0-1823 GCA_047972025.1 Moheibacter sp. | reverse complement strand
CTAATAAAATTAGATCATATTGAAGGGGTAGACTTGAAAAAATTAGTAGTTTTATTTTTTAGTGTTATCTTTATGGCTGGATGCTCAAATAAAGAAAAAGAAACTTCTATCGAAAGTACTAATATAGTAGTTTCTGAAAATGGAGAATTCGTTATAAAAGGAACTTCGAAAGATAACAGTTCATTCTATTTAAACGATCAAATGATTGCAAGTAAAGAGCAAGACAAGGAAGGGAATTTTTCAGTAAGAGCTAAAATGGAAATACCAGAAACTAGCGCTAATTTTAAAATTAAATATTTAAGTGAAGAATTATTAGATGAAACTTTAACTTTTGATGTTTTCATTTGTCAAATTAAGCTAGACAAAATATCGTTGTCTACATAACTCAAAAATACTTCCAATGGTGTTTTATAGTTTAATGATTTTCTAGGAATATTATTTCTTTTAGATGCGATAGATTGGATAAAAGATTCCTCAACTTTGTTGAAATCCATTTGTTTAGGCAAGCCATCTTTACGTAATAAACCATTAGAGTTTTCATTTAAGCCTCGTTGTGAAGGTGTTCCTGGGTCGGCAAAATAAATATCAATATCATTTAGATTGCTGATTGATTTCCAATTAGAAAATTCTTTACCACAATCGAATGTGATTGATTTAAATAGATGGCATGGAAACTCTTTAAACCAATTATTTAAACTATTTTCGATATCTATTGCTCGTCTGCCTATTGGTTTTAACGTAATAATCACTTTCGATAGTCTTTCAACGAGTGTGATAACAGCACTTTTATGGTCTTTCCCAACAATTGTGTCACCTTCAAGGTGACCAAATTCATTATTAAAGAGTTGATAGTCCTTATTACGTTGATCGATGGTTCTTTTAAAGGCTTGTTTGCCTCTTTTTTCTTTATAACCATTCGCCTTCCTTTTACCTTTCATAGGCAATGTGGTCAAATCAAACAGTCCTTGCTTAAATAATCTATAAATAGTACTGATAGAACATGAAATAGGAAACTCTGCACGACCAATAATGACATCTGGAGTCCATCCTTGAACAACCTTCTTTTGAATGTATTCTGTTTCATCATCAGATAAAGAAATAGGACGTCTTCCACAATTTTTTTTATTATTTTTGTATCTTTTATAGAAATCTAGTGCAGATAGCCCCTCATCAAAAGCTTTGTAAACATTATAGATAGTCTGTTTTGCTCGTTTCAATTGTTTCGCAACGTATGTACCTTTTTTATTTTGATGGTAATAAGATTCTATCAAAACTAGCTCGTCTGTAGTAAGATGTGTATAGGTCATTTGTGATCACTCTCCTTGTTTTCTTTGGTTGGAAATACAATTTGAGTGTATCACAAATGATTTTTTTAGTTGTCTAGCTTAATTTTACAATCTACGGTTATAAAAAAATGTTTGGTGCTCCTACTCGAAATGAGTAACAACACCAAATATTATAGAACTGAACCGATCCCTAAAAGTTAGACCAAAAATCTAACTTTTGGGGATCGGTATTTTATGGCAAAATACAGTTTTAAATTTAAATATATGGTTGTACAAGAATATCTAGTTGGAAAAGGTGGTTATTCTTACCTTTGTAAAAAATATGGTATTGGGTGTTCATCGCAGATTCGATATTGGATAAATGTTTATCGAGAGTTTGGCGAGGATGGATTAATCCGTAAGCGATACACTCAAACTTATGGATGTAGTATGTAACTTGAGACATCATTTCTGAGAGGGTATAATGCTCTAAAAGAAAGGAAGATCTCAAATGGCAAAACGATACACCGATGAATTCAAACAAAATATTTTAGACCT
>JBKEAG010000180.1:0-9678 GCA_047972025.1 Moheibacter sp. | reverse complement strand
AATGATACAATTGATAAAAAGTTTTTCATCATGATTTTTTTTGATTGTGTGTTATTTGGAAAAATTAGCAAAAAATATTTTCTATTATGAAAAAATTAAATAATCTAACACAAATTTTATTTTTATTCACCTTTTGTATCACTTTATTAAGTTGAGGGACACAAGAAGAGGAACAGGAAGATGTACTTTATAAATCTGTCAGTAACTCTACTATTCATGTACGAGAAAGTATGACATTTATGGAAGCTACAACAACTGATGGTGATATATCTTCACAAGCCATTTTTTTTGTAAACGGAACTCAGATTGAAGGGAACACCTTTATACCTACGGAAGCTAATGACACCAATAAAGTCTATGCTACTTATAATGGTTTGACAAGTAGTACAATCAATTTTGCATCTACAGAAGTTATACCTTCTGCTTATACTCAAAAGGTATTATTTGAAGACTATACCGGAACATGGTGCGGGTGGTGTCCTAGAATGACTACAATTGTACACTATTTAACCGATTACAGCGACCGAATTATTCCTATCGCAATTCACACAGAGGGTGCTCCACAAGATCCATGGATGTATGAACATGCAAAAGATATGCAAAGTTCTTCAAATTATGATGCTGGAGCTGCTCCCGCTGGTCAAATCAATAGAATCTATCATTTTGATCCTTTTCAAAATTCACATCCATGTCCAAATGAACCAGAAATATATTACCCTCAATTAGATGAATTCCTTAATCAATCCGCACCATTAGGGTTAGCTGTAAACTCATCATTAAATGGTAATAACCTAGACATCACAGTAAAAGTAGGTTTCACAACTGATAGTGTTCCTGATGCCCGTCTTGTTGTCAATTTGGTAGAAGATAATCTATTCTACTATCAATATAATTATTTTAGTGGGTCAGGCGTAACCTGCGACTCAGAATTTGATTATGCAAATATGCCGCACCCTATTCCCAATTTTCAGCATGACCATGTCCTATTAAAATCTTTTACTGATATTTATGGTGATGTAATCCCACAAAATCAAATTACAAATGGTGGTATTTATACTCAAGATTTTAATGTTCAATTACCTTCTAATGTCACCAATTCACAGAATCTGACAATAGTAGCATTTGTATTAGGAAACGGTAACCAAATTAGTACTCGTGAAGTTATCAATGTCCAAAGTGCACAGGTTGGTACCAATCAGGACTTTGATTAAATAATTTACTAGAATTTCTAAAATGGTTCTTTAGCAAATCATTATGAGCAACCTGTTTTTTATCATTATAAACAAATATTATTTGGCACTAATTTTGTCTATCAATCAAATTTAAAACTAAAATTAATAAAAATGAAAAAGATGTTTTTAGTTGTAGCTGTCTTATTTACAGGGATAACAGCTACCAATGCCCAAACAAAATTTGGGATAAAGACAGGGGTTCAAATCGCAAACCTAACGGGTGATGATGCTGATGATGTATCTTCTAAGTTAGGGTTTAACGTAGGAGGATATGCCAATATTCGCCTTTCTGAAGCATTTGCCTTCCAACCAGAGGTGTTATTTTCACTTCAAGGTTCAAAATTAGATGAAACTTATACTGATGGAACTTACACTGAAGTCATTGATCAAAAAGTAAATTTAAATTACATCAATGTTCCTTTGATGATGAAATGGTATGCTTATGATGGTTTAAACTTCGAATTTGGACCACAAATAGGATTTAACGTTACTGCTAAATCAAAAGGAGATTATAGCTATTCAGATGGAACAGAATCTTACTCAGATTCACTAGACTATGACATCGAAGATACTGAGACAATTGACTTTGGTTTAAACATCGGTGCCGGATATGAATTAAACAATGGACTTAACTTTGGTCTGCGTTATGGTCTTGGTTTAACTGATGTTGTAAAAGATTCAGATGTTAAAAACTCTGTATTCTCATTCGGTGTAGGATACACTTTCTAAAGAAATACAAACACAATCCAAAAAAAGAGTGCCTACTTTAGTAAGCACTCTTTTTTATATTCATTTGTAAATTTAGTTTCAAAAAATATTCTATAAAAATTTTTTTCGTTTGAACCAAAAATAAATAATCGCAACAACCAAAAGCATACCGATAAGTGTAATGTAATATCCCCATTTATAAGTAAGTTCAGGCATATAATGGAAGTTCATTCCATAAAGTCCGGCAATAAAAGAAAGGGGTAAGAAAAATGCTGAAAAAATGGTGAGAATTTTCATTACTTCATTGGCTCTTTGGTCAGAAACCGAAAGCGCAAGGTTAAATAAGTTGTGTAAATCATCGGTATTTTGGGTATGAAGTTGTACCAATTTTGCATTGTACTCTTGCAAATCTTTGAAGGTTGAACTGTTTTTTATATGCTGTGCCCTATACTCATCCATAACTTCACGAATTAAAATTAAAATTTTGGAACAAGTAGAAGATTCTCTTTTTAGCAAGTATAATTTATTCAAATTAATTTTTCTATCAGATTGAGTAAACAACGTATTTTCATATTGGTCAATTTCTTCTGAAATATTTACCGCAGGATTTAAGTATGTAGTCAGTACTTTTCTGAAAATTTTATAAAATAATTGTTTGGAAGTCAATTTTTCTTGGTTAGTATCTGCATTTAATTCATTTCTTAATTTATCCCAAAAGGGAACTTCTTTTTGATGAACAGTGATAATGAAGTTTGTCCCTAGAAAAATTCCAACTTTGTGACTAAACTCTCGGATGATATTAGTATAAGGTTGATTTTCAGTTCCAAAAAATCGAATCAATACAAAATCAAAATTTTCTTGATGTTCAAACTTAGGTAAGTGTCCTGGTTCCATAGCGTCTTGAACGGTAAAGGAATCCAATTTGAAATCTTCAAGATATTGAGAAATAGTATGTTCGTCCGGATTATGTAAATTATGCCAAGTAAAGCAATCATTTTGAAAGAAAATATTCTTCATTTGTCTTGAAAATTTAGAACCACAAGTTACAGATATTTTATATTTCTATGCTCTCATTTTAAAATCTACACTGTACCAATTATCTTTGCACTTCAATTTTTAAGAAAATGAGTACACTGATAGAAGAACTACAATGGCGAGGATTAATCCATACCATTATGCCCGGAACGGAAGAACAATTGAACAAAGAAATGACAACGGGCTATTGCGGATTTGACCCTACGGCAGACTCTTTGCATGTAGGAAGTTTAGTCCCAATTATTTTATTGATGCAGATGCAACGGCACGGACATAAACCTATTGCTTTGGTAGGTGGAGCAACCGGAATGATTGGTGACCCTACCGGAAAGTCTGCTGAGCGTAGTTTACTAGATGAGGAAACACTAAACCGATATATGAGTGGCATTCGTTTGCAGTTGGAACGTTTTCTTGATTTTGATGAAAATAAACCCAATGCAGCCGTGATGGTCAATAATTATGATTGGATGAAAGGTTTTTCATTTATAGATTTTGCTCGAAGTGTAGGGAAGCATATTACCGTAAACTATATGATGGCAAAGGATTCTGTAAAAACCCGATTAGGCTCAGACGCTACGGTAGGCATGTCTTTTACAGAGTTTACATATCAATTGATTCAGGGGTATGATTTTCTGCATTTATACAAAGAAATGAATGCCAAACTTCAGTTTGGAGGGTCTGACCAATGGGGAAATATAACAACGGGAACAGAACTAATCAGACGAATAGAGCAAGGTGAAGGTTTTGCATTTACCTGCCCTCTGACAACGAAGGCAGACGGGACAAAGTTTGGAAAAAGTGAAGGAGGTGAAAATGTTTGGTTGGATAAGAATAGAACTTCTCCATACAAATTCTACCAATTTTGGTTAAATCAATCTGATGAAGATTCAGAAAAGTACATTAAAATTTATACTTTTCTGGACAAAGGAGAAATAGATCTTTTAATTGAAAAACATAGAAATGAACCTCATTTGCGCCAACTTCAGAAAAAGTTAGCTGAGGAAGTTACCCTTTTGGTTCATGGAAAAGAAGAGCTGGATAATGCAGTGAAAGCATCACAGGTTTTATTTGGGAAATCAACAGCAGAGGATTTGAAATCACTAAATTCAGAAACGTTTTTAGCAGTTTTTGAGGGAGTTCCACAAGCAACTATTTCAAAAAATGAGTTGAATGGAGGAGTTGAAATAATTGAAACTTTGACGGATAAGTCTAGCTTTTTAAGTTCAAAAAGTGAAGCAAGAAGAGACCTGAAAGCTAATGCTATTTCAGTGAATAAAGAAAAAGTAACGGAGCAATATAAAATTTCTGAAAATGACCTTATTGCCGGAAAATACATTTTACTACAAAAAGGAAAGAAAAATTATTTTATACTAATTGCTGAATAGTAGTTTGCTATACCTTATTTTTTTGTAGTAAGTAAAAAAGTCCTGAAAAGTTTAAAACTCTTCAGGACTCTATTTTTTGAAAAGGAATCTCTAAATTTAAGCTCTTTTTTCAACCTTGTCTTTGAGGTTTATTTCGCCTGAGTTCATCTTTAAATTTCCATTATATTTCCCACCCATTTCTACAGAAAAGGTATTGACCAGTATATTTCCGTCAATGATTCCGGAACTTTTTATGTGCAATTCTTTACAAGTTAAATCGCCTATGAGCCTCCCATAAATAACAACTTCAGTGCTTTTGATAGAGCCGGTTACTTCTGCCTTTTCACCTAGAATAACACCTTTTTCTAGCTCAACATTTCCCTCAACTTTTCCATCAATTCGGATTGCTCCTTTTCCCATAATATCTCCTTTTAGTGTAATTCCATCTGAAATCACCGTATCTATGGGTAAATTGGTTACAACTTTTGATTTATTTTTTGAAGTAGAATTATTATTGAACATAAAATTAAGATTTATAGGTTTAAAAAGTTTTCAGGATTAATTTTTTCATTATTTTGAATGATTTCATAGTGTAAATGAGGTCCGGTACTCCTTCCTGTATTTCCCAATTTACCAACTCCATCACCTAAAGCTACTTTGTCTCCTTCTTTTACATCAATTGCTGAAAGATGAGCGTATAGTGTTTGTAAATTATTTTCATGTTGAACGATAACACACTTACCATATCCACCTTTTACACCCGCAAAAATCACCTTTCCCTTAGCCGTTGATTTGATAGGTGAACCAATTTCTCCTCTAAAATCAAGTCCTTTGTGCCCTTCAACAGAAGACCCTCCAAAAGGATTACGCCGAACTCCAAAGCCGGAAGTTTGCTCTCCTAAGTGAGGTTTTCCGATGGGTATAGTTTTTATCAGTTCTTCCATTTTTACAATATCGGTAGCATAGGCTTCTGCCATTAAGTTAATATCAGTGATTTCAAACTCCAAAGGTCCACCTGTATTTGAGAACTCCATAGGAGTTAATCCTCTTTTTTCCATAAACTGATTGATTCTCCCCATACTTTCGTCAATGGATTGAAATGATTTTTTTGCCTTTTCTATATCAATTGCATTTTTTATTTGATTGGCTCTAGCTAACTTCTCTTTATATATTGTAGAGTAGTAATCACTGGTATGCTCATAGATGAAAAAACCAATAACCAAACCTAAAGTTGCAAAGATTACAACAGAAGTGATGAGGTATTTTTTCCAGTTTAAAAGTAGGATGGTTGGGATTTGAATAGTTTTACTATCCTTGCCGTTTGAATTAACAAACAATACAGAAGTCTTTTGTTTTAGCATACTCTATTGTGTTAAGTTAAGAATTGCAAATTTACTTTAAAATACTCCTCCCAAATAGACTTTAACAAAAGTTTATCACTTGAAATGTAATAAAAAAACCTCAACTAAAGAAAGTTTGGCTGAGGTTTTTATTGATTTTTGGAATAGTTAGTTTAACCCACGGGTTTCTAGTATAGCAGAAACATTTGGATCACTTCCTCTAAATTCTTTATATGCTTTTTTGTACTCTAATGTGTTTCCTTTTGAAAGAATCATATCACGATAACGTTGACCGCTTTCACGGTTAAGACCTCCGTTTTCGTTAAACCATTTTCCGGTATCCAAAGCCAACATCTCTGTCCATAAATAAGCGTAATAACCAGCTGCATAGCCACCTCCAAAAACGTGGTTGAAGTAAGATGAGCGGTAGCGAGGCGGTACATTGTCCATCCATAGATTTTTAGCAGTTAATGATTCTTTTTCAAACTGGTTGATGTCAAAATTGTTTTCTACTTTACTTAGTGTATGAAAGTTGAAATCTAAATTGGCCGCTGCTAATACTTCTCCAAATGCAAAACCTTGGTTGAAGGTAGATGCTTTTTTGATTTTATCAATTAAACTTTGTGGAATTTGCTCTCCTGTTTCATAATGAATAGCATAATTTTTCAATACTTCGGGAAACAATGCCCAATGTTCATTGGCCTGTGATGGTAGTTCTACAAAATCTCTAGCAACAGATGTTCCTGAAATAGAGGGATATTTCTGATCAGCAAAGAATCCATGCAAAGCATGTCCAAATTCATGGAATAGCGTTTCTACTTCGTCGTATGTTAAAAGAGCCGGTTCACCTTCTGCCGGTTTAGTATAGTTGCATACATTATAAATCACCGGTTTTTTGTTGAGCAAATGAGATTGTGTTACAAAGTTACTCATCCATGCACCTCCTCTTTTACTCTCTCGTGCAAAGAAATCTCCATAAAATAAACCTAGAGAAGAGCCATCTTCTTCAATTAATTCATAAACCAATACGTCTGAATGATAAGTAGGAATGTCGGTTCGTTGTTTGAAAGTAACTCCAAATAGTTTTGTAGTAGCAAAAAATACACCTTTTTCTAATACATTTTTTAATTCAAAATAAGGTTTAATTTGCCCCTCATCTAAATCATATTTGGCTTTTCTCACTTTTTCGGAGTAGTACGTCCAGTCCCAAGGCTCTAATTCAAAATCACCTCCCTCAGTCTGAATCATCTTTTGTAGTTCAGCTTCTTCTTTTTTGACAGTGTTTACTGTAGCCGGAACCAATTGAGCAAAGAAATTCTCGACAGTTTCCGGTGTTTTCACCATAGTGTCTTGCAAACTCCAAGCTGCATAATTTTTGAAACCTAGTAATTGTGCTTTTTCTAAACGTAATTTTACAATTTGTTGAATTAATTCTTTTGTTGAGTATGTTCCCGATTCGGTTCTGTCCCAGCTTTTTGTAAATAGTTCTTTTCGCAATTCGCGATTATTTAGAGACTGTACCAAAGGTTGCTGTGTGGTGTTGTGAATTGGAAGTTTCCACTCATTTTTATCTTCTACTTTCATGGAATTTAAAGCTCCTAGACTTATACCGTCTAATTTTGCAGTGTCTGTAATTGTCAAAACTGAAGTATTGTTTGCATCCATTAGGGTTTGACTGAATTTATTTGTCAACGAAGCCAGTTTGGAATTAATTTCTTTCAACTTCTCTTTATCTTCATCTGACAAGTTAGCTCCGGCCTTTACAAAACCCTCATATGTGATTTCCAACAATTTTAAATCCTCACCTCCTAAATCGGAATTCTCTCGGCTGTCATAAAGGGTTTTAATTCGTTGAAATAGCTTTTCATTCAAAAGAATATTATCACTATGTTCTGCAAATTTCGGAGACATTTCAGTTTCTAATTCCTTCAGTACCTCATTGGTATTGGCACCGGTAAGTGAAAAGAACACATTGCTCACACGGTCTAGTAAATCATGTGCTTTTTCCATTTCAACCAAAGTATTTTCAAAGGTTGGGGCATCTGGATTGTTGGCTATTTTTTCGATAGCTTCCATTTCCATTTGTAAAGCATACTGTAGTGCAGGTTTGAAGTGCTCGTCTTTTATTTTTGTAAAATCAGGAGCGGAAAAAGGTAGTGTGCTTTCTTGAACAAGTGGATTTTCTTTCATTTCTTCAGCAGTATAATGCGTTTTTGTGTTATCGGTTGATTTCTCTTTACAATTAAAGAATGAAATCATTAACAATGATGATAATAGCAGGTTTTTTAATTTCATGTTGTTAATTATTATTTAGCGTAACGCCAAAGATAGTAATTCGTTTAAAAACCCCGAAAATTTATAAATTTTCGGGGTTTTAAACACTAAATAAAAAAAGAAGTTTTTATAAATCTTCAGCTTTTCGGACTAAATTAATGAACTCCGAACGGTAGCCCTCCTCATCATTTCCAACCCCTGACTTTGCCCAAGTCAGTACATCATTATAATTATAGCCTTTGGCAAATTTAGACTCACAAAGCAAAAGCCCAAATCCGGTAACAGCACTTACAAATTGTTGATCTGTACTTGCTTCATTCCAACTTTTGGTATCAGAAGACTTCACTACTTTTGTAATTAGTTTACTTGATTCTGAATTGATGGGTTTGTAGCGTAGTTTAAATGTTACCAAATCCGTTTGATTGCTGCTTTTCGTTGTAGTTTGGTATTTTAAAGGATCTATTTTTTGAGCTTTAGTTTGTCCGTTTTTTGGAACAATTTCATAAATTGCCGTGACGCGGTGCCCTGCTCCTAATTCTCCGGCATCTTTTGCATCATCATTAAAATCTTCATTGTTCAGCAAACGGTTTTCGTAACCAATGAGTCGGTATTCTTCTATGGTATTAGGGTTAAACTCCACTTGAATTTTTACGTCTTTGGCAATGGTAAAAAGGTTGGCGGTCAATTCTCTTTTGAATACTTTTTGTGCCTCACCCCAATTGTCTATATAAAAATAATTTCCATTTCCCTTGTTGCTGATTAACTCCATCATTTGGTCGTTATAATTTCCCATTCCAAATCCACAAACGGTTAAAAATACTTTACTTTTTGTTTCTTTTTGAATTAAGTCCAGTAAATCACTATCAGAAGTGTTGCCAACATTAAAATCTCCATCAGTTGCTAAAATCACACGATTGTTTCCACCATCAATGAAATTTTCTTTTGCGATTTTGTAGGCTTTTTCAATTCCTCCTGCCCCATTGGTTGAACCGCCTGATTGAAGCGCATCAAGAGCCTCCTCAATTCGTTCACTGTTTTTTACAGAAGTACTTTCTAGTACGACACCTGCATTTCCGGCATAGGTTACAATAGCTACTTTACTGTTGGGGTTTAAATTTTGAGTCATTAATTTAAATGAACGAACGAGAAGAGGTAATTTGTTTTGGTCATTCATAGACCCTGAAACATCGATTAAAAAAACTAAATTAGAAGGATGTATATCATCATAGTCAATTTCCTTTCCTTGTACTCCGATTCTCAGTAATTGGTGCTCTTTATTCCATGGTGCTTCCGTCAATTCATAATTTACTGAAAATGGATGTTCTCCTACCGGATTAGGATAGTCGTAATTGAAATAGTTAATCATTTCTTCTATCCGAATAGCTCCTTTATCAGGTTTCTGCCCCATTTCTATAAAACGGCGAATGTTGGCATAAGAAGCATTGTCCACATCTATAGAAAAAGTAGAAAGTGGATTTTGTTGTGCATTTTTGAACTCATTTTCTACGATTTCGGCATAGCGTTCCGTGTTGTGTTCTACATCTAAAACTCCATTTGGAGCTTCTGACTCAGATATAGGCTCCATTTCTGTAGTGTACTCTGGGATTTCTACTGCAATTTCTGAAGTTTTATAACCTGTATTTTGATGACAGGCATTTACAAGTAAAATGAAGATAAAGGAGAAAACTCCAAAAGTCCAATTTCTAGTTAAATGATTTTTACATT
>JBKEAG010000168.1:0-7844 GCA_047972025.1 Moheibacter sp. | reverse complement strand
ATGGTAGAATTAATTCGTCCTATGTTGGATAATTCTGTAAAATTACAAGCTCTTAGATTACACGAAACCGAAACATCTTATGCTGAATGGCGAGCGGAGGACAACGACTAAATATAACATTAGAAGAAAGAAAAAAGGTTTACTTTGCTTCTGACCAGCATTTAGGTGCTCCTAATGAAGAAGAAAGTCGTGTCCGTGAAAAACGATTTGTAAAGTGGCTAGACGAAATAAAAACTGACTGTCAAGTATTGTTTTTATTAGGTGATTTATTTGACTTTTGGTTTGAATACAAACAAGTAGTTCCCAAAGGCTTTGTTCGAGCTTTGGGGAAGTTAGCAGAATTGGCAGACTCAGGAATTAAAATTTATTTTTTTACCGGAAATCATGATTTATGGATGCGTGACTATTTGGAAAAAGAAATTGGAATGACTGTTTATTTTGACTATCAAACTTTTCAAATTAACCAATCTCAATTCCTTATTGGTCATGGAGATGGTTTAGGCCCGGGAGATAAAGGTTATAAACGAATGAAAAAATTATTTACCAATAAGGTTGCTCAATTCTTTTTTTATTTGCTACATCCGGACTTTGCAGTATGGCTAGGCATCACAACTTCTCGAAAAAATAAAATAATTTCCGGTGATGCAGATGTAAAGTTTTTAGGTGAAGAAAATGAGTGGTTGGCTCAGTATGCTAAGCGAAAACTAGAAACGGAACATTTTGATTATTTTGTTTTTGGACACCGACATTTACCTATGGAAATTCAAGTAAGTGAGAAATCACTTTATGTCAACTTAGGTGACTGGGTAAGTCATTTTACTTATGCTGTGTTTGATGGAAAACAATTGAAATTAGAACGAAATATTTCCCAATAAATCTTGATAAATCTCCAATACTTCTTTCTGAAAATAATACAAAAGCATTACTCCTAAATAAAACCAAAGAAGAAGTTCTCTTACCTTAAAAATAGATTGGTACTGTGTAAATCGTGTGAGAAATACAGTGAGAGGTAGGCCGAGAAAAGCCAAAGTATTTGGATTACCCCCTGAAAATAGAACAATAATTATCAGATAATTAATAAAATAGAGGAAAGTCAGAAAATAAAGTTGTCGTTTATGAATGTCTTGTACATTAGAATGTGTCAGATGGTCTATCCAGCTCAATACAATTAAAAATCCGATGGGAATCAAAAACCAAAATCCTGAACTCCATAAAGAAAGACAAAATTGAGATTTATAATTCTCTATCCATTCAGTATCCCCTATCAAGTACGTAAGCTCTAGTCCAATCACCATGGGTATAAAAAGACCGATGATAAAAAGTAAAATTGCTCTGAAATTAAATGACTGGATATAGAAATAGTTCAAAAGAATTAGACCTGATAGAAATATACTTGGTGGATAGAAAAAACTAGAAACACTTAGTAACACTCCTATTTCAAAAATACTATTTTTAGTCTCCGGTTGGTCTTGAGCAACTAAAAACCGCCAAAATAGAAGTGTACTGAAAAGAAATGATAAAGATAAACGATAGTCTAAAGCCAAGTCGGAAAAAGTAAGAAGCCAAATTAGTAAAAACCAAAAGGGGATGCTTGTAGGTTTAACGAGTTTTGAATGTATAAAAAACACACAAAGAACTCCAGAAGTCAACAGATAACTCAAAACTCCGATAATACTTTGCCAATCTACAATCTGAGTGAAATGTTGGATAAAAAATAACACCAAAAAAGCAATACCGAGAAGTATTTGTACGAAAAATATTTTTTTCGATAGAATTTTTACAAGCATTTTTATAACTTTGTCACCACTTTAAGAAACAAAGATATGGGTTTAATTACAGATTTGTGGTTTGGTCTTGCCAATATGTTCAAATGGTTATTTGAGAACACACTCGTTCCGATTGGAACAGTAACCAATTGGATTTTATTTGTAGTTGGTATAGGACTATTAGCTTGGTGGCTGTTTAAGCTAGCTCAGTTTGGTAATGAAAATGAA
The DNA here is from genome assembly GCA_047972025.1 of Moheibacter sp. Taxonomy (GTDB): domain Bacteria; phylum Bacteroidota; class Bacteroidia; order Flavobacteriales; family Weeksellaceae; genus Moheibacter. Next base: position 5,850 of record JBKEAG010000168.1, on the reverse strand, counting down.
AAGGATTACGAAGGTTGGTAGTCTAAATTGCATTTTCATCTCCGACAATCATTAACTTTACCGTTCCAAAGATTACATCTAAATCAAGTAGAAATGACCAATTTCTGACATAATAAATGTCTGTTTTTATACGCATTTCCATGTCTTTATTTGAATCAACAGCCCCTCTAAACCCTCTTATCTGAGCAAGTCCTGTAATTCCTGGTTTTACGTAGTGACGTAGTGCATACCGATTAATGATTTCCGAATAAGATTCATTCTCCGAAACCATATGAGGTCGTGGTCCTACGATGGACATTTCTCCCTTTAGTACATTAATAAACTGAGGCAGTTCGTCTAGGCTGGTTTTTCTCAATATTTTACCTAGTTTGGTTACACGCGGGTCATTTCTTTCAGTCGGTTTTTTACTGTTGTTTTTATCATCACGCATGGTTCTGAATTTCAAGCAATCAAACTCTTTTCCGTTCAATCCGTTTCGTTTTTGTTTGAATAAAATTGGACTTCCTTGGGAAAAATAAACCATAATAGACAAAATGGGTAAGAGCCACCATAATAGGAAGAGAAATACAACAAATGTAAATACAAGATCAAATACTCTTTTGATAAATTGATTTAAGATGTTGTCGAGCGGATATTTTTTATAGGTTAAAATAGGAAAGCTATCGAGGTAATTGATTTCCAAACTTTGTTTGATTTCTAGCGAAGAACTTGGGATGAAGCCAATTGGAATGTATTTATTTTCCAGAATATCGGACACTTTACCAACCATTTCTTCATCCATTCCGTTGCCCAGTGAAATGTAGGCGAAATCGATATTGTTAGTTGCTAAATACCGATTGAGTTCTTCATAAACCAGTAGTCTTTGTTCATCGGTAGGATTTTTTACAACAAAAATATCATTAATTCGAAGACCAAATTCTGTTTTTTTGACCAGTAAATCTTTTAAGCCTTGGGAATTATCATTGAACCCGAGAAGGATGACGTTGCGTAAGTTATGGCCTTTTTTGCGGTAGTATTTTAAGAAGTTTATAATAATTAGTCTGCTGAAAAACAGATAGATGAAAAGGATGCTTATAAAGTAAAATGATTCTTTACTGGTGTATAAACTCTCTTTTTTTCCTCCGGAAATAGCAAATAGAACGACCACAAATAAGACGATTTGAAAAACGATTCTTCGCAAAATTTCTAAAAATCTTGTAAACCTGAACCGACTATATAATTTTACCTGACTGGCCACCAGCATCCAAAATAAAACAACCAATACCAGCGATTTATAGTGAACAACAGCAAAAATCTTTAATCCATGGAATGTTCTTGCCCAAGATGGGTCATGAAAGAAAAGAAATAAAAAGAACAAACCAACTAGAATAAGAAGGTCAGCAATTGTAAGAAAGTATGTTAAATACGGGTAATAACGTTTATTTGCCATTAATTAATTTTCAAGTATTTTACTCTCTCACTATCATTTTGAATGGCAAATATATAAAATTCAAATCTCATTAAAAAACTTCGATTCAGTTCGGCCAAATTGAATATATTTTAATTACTTTTGATAGGCTTTAATTTAAATACACAAACATTATGAATAGGCTTTTTACTCTTTTTAGCATTTTTCTTTTTTAGTTGTAATGAAGATTTTTTTGAAAATATAAATGAAGATAACTCTGAAAATTCTTTAAAAAAAATTTCTCAGCGATCGAATGACAGTATTTTAGCAAAAGTGCCGGTAGTAAGTGTACCTGAAGATTTTGTTTGGGGTATAAACGGTCATATTGGCTATGGAAATCATTATGAGTATCCGGATTATAAATGGAACGGTAGTTTCCAATTACAAAAAGATTTGATTTTAGAACATCAAATAGATTTCTATAGAATTAACGTCCGTACTGATTCGAATGGAGAGTTAACATATTCTAGCAGTAATAACACCCTTCACAACACTCCGTTTGAAACCATTTTACAATTAAGTGAGAGGCACGATTTTCAGTTGTTGGTGATACTTGAGTTTAATATTAATTATGATAAAGTAACACTAACCCAAGCGTATAATTTAGGATACCAAAAAGCAAATGGTTTTGTGTCAAATTATGGTAACAGGGTAAATTATTATGTATTAGGAAATGAATTGGATAGGTCTGTGACAAGAATAAACCCAATCACAGGTAATATATATGATGGGGATTTACTGTCACATTATGATGTTGCAAAATTTAATAAACTAGCCGCTTATTTTAGAGGTATGATAGATGGTATAAAATCAGTTAACCCAAATGCTCATACGGTTATTAACAATTCTGGATGGAAGAGATGGGGCTTTTATGAACTGCTTGAATCTGCACTACCATCAATTAATTATGACATAGTAGGATTGCATTGGTATTCAAATATGTCTACCTTACCCAATGAACAAGATACTGAATTTCCATATAGAATAAAGAATGGAAATATGGAAGATGTCCCTGAAAAAATTCATGGGATCACCAATAAGCCGATATGGATTACCGAAATAAATAGAGGAGAAGGAACATATAATGGGAGCGAACAACTTCAGAGTTTTTGGATCAATAAGTTTATAGATGATTTAAATGAGAGACATTATGTAAAAGGATTTTTTGTTTATGAGCTTTTTGATGAAACAAATTTATCAGGTGGGGAATCAAAATATGGAATTATAAAGTGGAATGTTCCACAAACTTCCAATGGGTATGACTATAAGCTAGCATCTAAAACATATAAGTTTAAAATTGAAGAAACAAAATTTGGTTATGAAGATTATATCTATGCTTTGTATAGATATGTGAACTTAAGACCCGTTCCCATTAACGATCCAAATGGCATAAACTATTGGACAAATGAATTTAAAAATTTGAATGATTTGCCTGATTTATTAGACTTATTTATGCCCGTAGAAAGCTATAAACATTTTATCGAAAGCTTATATAATCATCTTTTAGATAGAGAGAGTGATAGTGTTGGTTTAAATTATTGGCATAATGAAATGAAAAACGGAGTTTCAAGAGAAGAAGTGATAAGTAAATTTTGTGCAAGTCAACAATTTTGGGAATTATCGGGGAATAACTATAAGGGTTTTCTTGAAAGATTGTATGACAAATTACACAATAGAACAATCGAGCCAAGTGCATATAACTATTTTTATAATAAATTAATGAATGGTGTATCTAAAGAAGATATTGTATTAGAAATATTAAGTTCTGATCAATATAAGACTAACTTTATTAAAGAACAATATCAATCTTTACAAGGGAGACAAGGAGAGACAACTGGTATAAATTATTGGCTGAATCTTATGAATAATGGATTGAGTCAACAAGAAGTTATAAAACATTTCTTAATGTCCAAAGAATTTTGGATTAAATCAATTAAAGAGGGATATGTTCGCAGGACAGGATATCAATTTTAAAAATGAATATAATACAAAGTAGTGGGAGTTTATAAAAAATAGCAATATTACTCAAATTCTGAAATTACACTCAGCATATTTTCTTGAAATTTGGCAGTTGAAAATTGTTGAGCATGTTCATTGATTTTTGAGTAATCAAATTCCATTTTTTCAAATGCATTAATAGCAGAAATAATACTTTCTACATTTTGATTATCATATAAATACCCCGTTTCACCATGATTTATGGTTTCACCCGTTCCACCAACTTTATAAGCAATTACGGGAGTTCCGGCAGATTGAGATTCAACTGCGGCAATTCCAAAGTCTTCAATTCCAACATATACAGAAGCTCGTGCTTTTTTTACATACTCATAGACTTCCTCGGAAGAGAGAAATCCTGTAAATTTTATATTTGATTTTGCCATGGATTTAAATTGCGGCATTAACTCTCCATCGCCAATTAATATCAGTTTTTTGTCCGGCATTTGATTAAATGCTTGGATTAATAAGTCAAATCGTTTCATTTTTGCAAAGCGACCAACTGCTACGTAATAATTTTCTTTTTCAGGATAAAACTGGAACAAGGATAAATCTACAGGAGGATAAATTACAATAGAATCACGACTATAATGTTTTTTAATCCACTCTTTTTGGAAATTAGAATTAGCAATTAATATATCAGGTTCTTGTGCGCTTTTTACATCGTAAGTTCTTAAATAGTTTACGAATGGCTGAATCAAAAAACGAAGATTCCCAAAATAAATTTTCAATTGTTCTTCATCCCATATGTATTTTAAATTTCGAGATTGGATATAGGAAACATGTTTTTGATGAACATTTGACTTATTTACCCCTTTTGCAATATTATGCGAAGAACTGATGATGATTTCTGCGTTTTTGTCAATTCTAATTTGATTTACAAAATAGGGGAAAAATGGAAGTAGATATCTAAAATATTTGTCGAAAAATTGTAGTTTTGTTGTTTGGATTTCAGGATTGTTTTTGAAGAATTTATGTTTTTCCTCATCTTTTCTTACATCTGTTAAGGCATAATATTTTTCAAAACTTATAATTTGGTTGATTTCCGTTATGACCTTTTCAGCACCTCCATATAAATCTAGCCAATCAACTACAAGGACTTTCTTTTTCATTTAATTTAATATGGGGCAAGTTACTAAATTAATTAGATTTCTTTACGGTTGAATCAGTTTTTGATTTCTGAATAGAACTGTATACAAAGACCCAAATAAACCCAAACAATAAACATCCCATTTGACGGCTTAGAACATTTTCAACCAAACAAAATAAGAAAAGTGCAAAAATTGAGGCAAATGCAAAATAGTTTTTTCGAGTTTGGAAAAATGAAGTAATAAAGAAGTAGAGTAACAGTAATAAAGCAAAAATTCCAGAACTTAGATAAATGCCTAAAAACTGATTATGAGTATTGAAATTGCTTTCAATGAAATATTGCCGATGTTCATTGGACAAAAAATTGTCATGTGATTTGAAGCAATTGGTTAGAAGTTCAGTTGTCTTTTTAAAACCGACTCCTTTCAAAAACGCATTTTCTTCCATAATAATACCTGTCGCACAATCCCAAATATGGTAGCGAGGCTCCATGATTATGGCTTTTTTGAGTGTGTAATTCTCTTGTTTGAACCCCGAGTAAAAACGATCTATAAAATTAGGATTAAATTTAATTAATAGAAATACGGAAACAATAGCTCCTGTAACCAAAATAACCGGAATTTTCCAATTTTTTATATAAAAAAAGGATAAAAATGCGACGCAAATCAAACTCAATAAAGATAGTCGCGCTGAGATAATAAAAATCAATAAAAAAAATAAGGATGCAGAAAGAGCCAAAAATATTTTATAAATAATTTTCTTTGTTTGTAGAAAAAAATAGGCACAAAATAAAATGCTTAAGACGTAAACAAAACCTACATAAGGACGATCTCCCATCAAGATATCATTGATGAACTTTCCTACTGAAAAGTCAAATTCTTTGTTATTAAATGTATAACCTATAATGCGGGCATAGGTCGAAATCATTAAGATAAATGCTCCTGATAAAAATCCTAAAAGAGAAATCTGCTTATTTTTTTCCGGGATAGCGAGGAAAAAAATAATCGGGATGATCAGTATTTTGGTAAAAAACTTCATGTCATCCCACCGCATAAAGATGAGTGTTTCGATAAAAATTAGTAGAACAAGAGCTGCAAAAATATAAAAAGGGTTTCCGATAAAATTCCTCCATTCTTTTTTAGAAATTAAAAATGGAAACAATCCGATTAAAGGAATCATAGCTATATTTGGAATGGCTTCCCCAAACTGAGAGAATGGAATTGTAAAACAAAAGACTGCAAATAATGCGGAATATATTTTTTCTAACTTTTCCTTCATTTTTTATGTAAAAATTTCTTAAAAAAGGTAGTGGTATCTCT
>JBKEAG010000155.1:0-3236 GCA_047972025.1 Moheibacter sp. | reverse complement strand
CACCATAACCATAAATACCTGCTTGAACCACTTCACCATTTTCATCAGAAGTAACCTTTGGCTCCATATAAGGTTTTGCTCCTCTTGAAGTCGTTTCTTCAAAAGATTTACGTGCATCTTCAACCCACATAGCTACAATTTTAACACCATCACCATGTTTTTTTACATGCTCACCTATGGGTGATTCTGAGTTTAGAGCCGTAGTCAATACTAAACGAATTTTATCTTGTTTGATAACATAAGAAGCTCTATCTTTTAAACCTGTTTCTAGTCCGGCATAAGCATCAGACTGAAATCCAAATGCTGTTTTGTAAAAATGAGCAGCTTGCTTTGCATTTCCTACATAAAATTCTACATAGTCTGTTCCTAAAATAGGAAGAAAGTCTTGCGCCCCTTCAAATATTTTATCTAAACCGTATTCTACATTTTTTAATTCTTGTGACATAATATGTTTGTTTTTTAATATAAGGTTGAAAATTTAATTTTAGTTTATCTAATCAATGTTAGTCAACAGAGTAAACAGACCACATTGCACGATGCAATACCGATAAGTATTTTTTTAAAATCATATTTCCAAATATACAAAATCTAATAAAAATAAGAGTATGCCTACTTATAAAAATGCGATGGAAATATAGATACAGGATTTTGTCTAAATACATTTAAATAAACCCAAGATTTAAGAAAGCCATAACCATAGCCCATGAACTGAAAAAAAGTTGTAAGTATGCTTAGAATCCCAATTTTGAAACTTTTAAATTGATAACTTGATAAAATACTAATTAATAAAAAATAGAGGAATAAAGGAATAAAAAAAAGTAAACTAAACCTCAAACTTAAAAAACCAATGAGCTCTTCTGGTAGAATAAGTGAAGCGAAAAGAGATAGAATACAAAATGAAAAACAGATGAAAAATAGACTAGGAAGCCAAAAAGTAGGCTTTGTGTAGTTTGGATGACGTCTATTTAAAATAGGTCTTGCTACTCCAAATTGATAAACTTGTTGAATGAATTTTTTTAGATTCGTTCGTCGTTTGTGAAAAACCTTAGCATTGAGAAACAAACTTGTTTCAAAGTCATTTTCCCAGAGTCTCATGCTTAAATCAGGATCTTCACCAATTCTTAAATCACCAAACCCTCCCGTTTTTTCAAAAGCTAGTTTACTTATTCCCATGTTAAAACTTCTAGGTTGGAATTTCCCAATATGTTTTTTACCACCTCTAATACCACCAGTTGTCAAAAAAGAAGTCATGGAAAAACTAATGGCTTTTTGCAAATCAGAAAAACTATCAGAAGCAGAGTCGGGTCCACCAAAGGCATCAACATAGTTTACACTTAATTCTTTTCGTACAGTTTCTATGTATGTCGAAGGAATTATGGTATCAGAATCCAAAAAGATAAAGTAATCTCCTGAAGCCCTTTCCATTCCATAATTTCGAGATTTACCTGGTCCGGAATTTGGTTTATAAAAGTATTTAACAGTTAGTTTTGAAGAAAACTGTTTTACTATACTTTCTAATTTTTCAGGAGAGCCATCATCTACAATTACTACCTCAAAGTTACCATCAGTTTGATTACTCAAACTTTCTAGAAGTTCCGTAAGTTCATCTTCACGTTGATAAACTGTAATAATTATAGAGAAATTTAAATCCAATATCTAAAAATTTCTTCAAAATAAATTTAAATTCTGAATAAAACCAAATGAACTACTTCCATAATGTGAAACGGCTTGGCGATAGTGTGGGGCAAAAATGAATAGAAGTTCAGTTTTGTACGGACGTAAGCCAATGCTGTTTGGTAATAGCTGAGTTAATGAAAAAAGTCAATGCGAACAGCATTGGTGACAAAAAAAAGTACAAAATTTGAAGTTTGCACTTAACTCTACATTTCGCCAAGTCGATGTTATGTGAAGGATTTTAGTTATATTTTTTGATGATTTTAAAGTAATCAAGTTCACTAATATTCTTCAATTTGTCTTTATAGAACAAAATATTTTTTTCCTGTTGATTTTTCCCTAACTCTTTAAAGGTGATAGTCGAACTTACTCTTGATTTAAAAAAATCACCTAAACCTTCAAAAATTTGGTTCTTATTGTTTAATTTTTCTCCAATCTCAACTTGAGTGTTTTTAAATGACAATTCTTCGCATCCTATAATTTCTCCAATGATTATAAATCTTGAGAATTTTGCATAAATAAAACATAAACTATTACTTTGAACTATATCTATGTCAACACTTCTAGAAAAATATAGGTCACTCTTTTCAGAAACAAAATAAGAATTGTCAATTAATATTAAATGAAAATTTTTATAATTTTGAATTGCAAGATTTTTATTCAAATAATTTTTCCATTCTATTTCTGCTTTATCTAAGTTTGACTTAAAGAAATAATTATTTCCATCATCTTTAAATATTACCAAAACTCTCCATAAAATCGAAATGATAAAATATCCAAGTTCTTTTGTCGAAGTAAATTCAAAAATATTTTGCTTTAAATATTTATCAAAAACGTTTTTCTTAAACCAAGTTTCATAAATATTAAATTTTCTCTCACATTCAAGACAAAGCATTTTTCCTTTGATTCCATCTTGAACTGGTCTTTTGAAATCTTTCATTTGTCTTAATCTCCCAGGACCAGTTTCTTTCATCCATTTATATACAAACTTTGGGATAATATGACTTATACATAATTCAGCCTCTCCATTATGAAGTTTACATTTCATTAAGAATTTTTATTTAAGTTTTCACATAACATCATATTAGTTGCACATTTTTAGCAAGTGTTTTAAACCGCATACCATTGGGTTGTAATACAGTCAATGTTAAATGTCCGGTTTTACTACGGTTCAAGTCCTTTACTGTTCCTGATTTTCCTTTGTGAACTCCTCCAATCACAGTGCAGGAATCATCATTTTTTATATTAGAATTATTTGTGTTGATCATTTTTGTATGATTTAATTTCTACCCGGATACCTTCCGAATGTGCACTTAATTCAGGTGCATACATATTTTGCAATGAGGTAATTCCGTTTGAAAAATTCCCCGCATTGTTCGCACGAACATCGTATTCAAAAACAAAAGTTCCTTTTGGCATTCGATCTATGAAGAAATTTGTTGCAGCATCGCGGGTACTTTCATAGTAACCCATTCCTTGTTGCCATTTGTAAGTTGAAATTACATTCACGGGTTCAAATCCACTTGCGCGCATGTCTTTTATATGAACAAAATCCATTTCTC
>JBKEAG010000207.1:0-6206 GCA_047972025.1 Moheibacter sp. | reverse complement strand
GAAAAGCTATCTACTTGTCCAAATCCAATTGTAAAAGCCAAACCGGCTAAAAGAATAGAAATTTTTTTCATTGTTATTTTTTTTAATGTTAATGTGTCCAAATATAATTAAAATTTAATTTGATGTATGTTAAATTGTAAAATCATTTATCATTTTACCATTATGACAATATTTTTTTAATGTTACTTCTATAAATTGTTTTATTTCTATTTGGTTTTGTTTTGGATACAACAAATGCACATTGGCTCCGGCATCTAATGTGAAAAATAACGGTAAATCCGTTCTTTTTCTATATCTCCATAGTTCTTCAATTACTTTGAGCGTATTAGGTTTCATCAAAATAAAATAGGGATGTGAAGTCATCATCATCGCGTGTAAACTGAGTGCCTCATGCTCTACAATTTTCCCAAACTCTTCTAAATTTCCTTCTTTTAAAATTGGAATGAGTTTTTTTAAATTTTCTTCTGCCGACTCAAACCTTCGCTCTGCATATGGGTGATTTTCCATCAATTTATGCCCTACGGTACTGGAAACTTCTTTTTGTCCTTCTTCTATCAGTAAAATTGTATCTTGAAAACCTTGAAATACTTCATGTATTTCATACGGATACGGAACTGCATACAAATCTGAACTCCCCTCTACAAACTGTGTTTTTCCCCAAACTGTAATTCCTGAATAAATAGAGCGACAAGCACTTCCTGAACCCAATCGTGCTAAAAAAGAGGCTTTTTGCTGTTTTTCAACTTCGTTTAAATTAGCTCCCAATTGGTTTTCTAACTCCACCAAACACAAAGATAAAGCTCCCATTCCCGAAGCTGAAGACGCTATTCCGCTACTGTGTGGAAATGTGTTATGTGTATAAATCTCAAATTCAAATTTTTCCAAAAAAGGAATATATGTACTAATCCGTTTAAAAAAAGTTTCAACTTTTGGAACAAACGACTCCTGTAATTCTCCATCCAAAAAGATTTTGATTGAAAACCCGTCCGATTCTTTTGGTTTAAAGTTCAACTTTGTTTCCGTTCTACTTTCATTGAGTGTAAAACTAAGTGACGGGTTCATTGGAATTTGTACGCCTCTTTTTCCCCAATATTTAATTAGTGCAATGTTTGACGGGCACTTTTTCGACACTGAACCTTGGAGTGAGTATTTTTTATTTTGAAGTGTTGTGTGAAATCTTTCCATTTAAAAAAGACAATTAATTTTATAATGATTTAATTATATCTTGGTATCTTCTAGAGTGAAATTCTAGTGCTTCCTCTACCGAAAAGAACTCTATTCCTATAACATCTTTTACTTTTTGATTTGAATAAAATACAGAATCCGTTAAGGCATAATAATTTGCTTTACTCATGTAATTCAACCCAAACCATTTACCAAATTGAGAAATTTTTTGAATTAACTTCAACTTATTTTTTGATAATAACCTAGCTGAAGTCATTCCCCACTTTGACCGTAAAAAATCAAAAACTTCTACAAATGATTTATTTTCCGAAGTCAAAATAAATGATTGGTTAAATTTTCTTTGCTCTACTAGTTCTGCTATGGAAAAAGCTACATCTCGTACATCTACATAACCGGTTGTACCTTCTGAAATATACGTTTTCTTTTTTGCTGCCAACTGAAACAATCGTTCACTAGCTCGCTTTCCATCTTGGCTTCCTATCACTACGGAAGGATAAATCACTAGCACGTCTAGCCCTTCTTGGGAACCTCGCCACACTGTCATTTCTCCTTTTTTCTTTGAAATCGCATATTCAGAATACTCTTTTTCACTATCCCATTTTGATTCTTCTGAAATAATTGTTTCACTGGAAAGTTTATCCAAAACAGCAATGGAACTTGTGTAAATAAAGTTTTTCACCTTTCCCAGTATCGCCGAATTTACCAAATTTTCTGTTCCGGTAACATTTACTTCATGTATCTGCTGTTTACGGTGATTGTTAAAACTTACAACTGCTGCGGTATGATAGATGGTTTCTACATCTTTGATTAAATTAGTCAATGACGGAATGTCTAGCAAGTCTGCCTCTATCCACTCTATTTGTTGAAATTTGTCTAATGATGAAAATTCGAGAAATAAGTTTTGTACAGCATCTAGCGAACTATTTTTCCTTTTCATGGCTCGAATGGATTTATTTCTTTTGGATAATTCCAATAAAAGATAACTTCCAATTAAACCCGTTGCACCTGTGACCAATACCATTTTGCGAATATAAAAATTTTGAGAGTAGAATGGAATTACTTACACCAAAACCGGACGTTTCTTTGGGCTTTCATCTTCTAGTAATTTTGCCAAACTCGGTGGCAAAACGGTAATATGATCAAAAAAATCATCAAAAAATCCTTTTGTTTCGTCTGAAAGTAATTCAGAATATTCTTCTATGAAACTTTCTCCGTATAGCATGGGCAATTGTACTAACTTCCCTTCTTTGAAAATTCCGACCAAATGATATTCATTTAACTCGTCAATTGGTTTACCCGTAGAAATACAATGGTTTAACATATAATTCAAATCAAATTCTACTTCCTCAGAGTTTTCTAATTTTGGCATACTCCCCAAATTCATAGCATAATCCTGAATCCGTTGCATAGATTCTTTTGAAACAGCCTTCATCATGTCTGATTTACAGCGTTCGCAAATGGCATATTCAAATGTTAGCTGAAATGCGGAATTGTCATGTGTTTTCTGAAATGCTTTTTCTATGAAAAAATGACCGTTGCCAAATCCATTGCCACAAACCGAACATTCAGTATGCGGTTGATGGTTTTCTTCAGAGTAAAATTGTTCGGGAATGTTTTTATTAAAATTAAAAAAGAAGTGCACGTTTGCTGATTTTGAATGTAAAAATATACTTTTTTAGCGTGAATGACCTTGTAAAGGTAAATTTTCGTGTTGTAAAAAACCTTGACAAGGTTTTCAATTAAAATAATTTTTCGGGGTTCATAATGTTTCGTGGGTCAACGGTTTGTTTGATGGATTTCTGTAAGTCTAGATTGGCTTTTGAAAATACGATAGGTAAAAATGGCTTTTGAATCAAACCAATTCCATGTTCGCCAGAAATGGTTCCTCCCAAGTTTTTAACAATTTGGAATAATGATGTTAAAATGGTTTGAATTTCAAGATTATTGTACGAATTTTTGTGAACTGGATGATTTATCCGTATATGTAGATTTCCATCTCCGGCATGTCCATAACAAACAACTTTGAACCCATTTTCGTCTGCCAATTGGTGCATAGCTTTTACCAATTTTGCTAAATTGGCTCTTGGTACAACGGTGTCTTCCTCAATCGTATAACCATTTGCTTTTACAATTTCAGAAACTTTTCTTCGAATCTGCCATAGGCGCTGCTTTTCTACCTCAGTTTCGGCAAATAAAATTTCACTTACTCGAAATTGAGTAATTGTTTCTACGCATTTTGCTAATTCAGATTCTATGTTTTCATCTAATATGATGAGTAAATGTGCTTCTACTTCATTATCAATGGGAATATTGACTTCTTCTAAACCTGCAATTGTTGTTTGAATCGCTCTTTGTTCCAAAAATTCCAAAACCGATGGATGAACTCCTGCATGAAATATTGCTGAAACTGCCTCAAAGGCTTCATTTATGTCGTAAAATGGTACAAGTAGAGAGATTTCTTTTTTGGGCTTGGGTAGTATTTTTAGTACCGCTTTGGTAATAATGCCAAGCGTACCTTCACTTCCTACAAAAAGTTGTGTTAAGTTTAGTCCGGTACTGTTTTTTAGTGTATTTGCTCCCGTCCAAATCACCTCTCCATTTGGTAAAACTACTTCTAAATTTAATACATACTGAGCTGTCACACCGTATTTCACTGCTTTTGGACCACCGGCATTTGTTGCTATATTTCCACCGATAAATGAACTTTGCCAACTGCTTGGGTCCGGAGGATAAAAAAGTCCTTTTTTAGAAAGTATTTCTTGTAATTGGTGATTGATAACTCCGGGTTCTACCGTTACTTGAAAATTTCGTTCATCTATTTCTAAAATAGTGTTCATTTTTTCTAATGAAAGTAAAACCCCACCTTTTGTTGCCAATGCTCCTGCCACCAAACCTGTTCCACCACCTCTTGGTGTTATAGGTAATAATTCATGGTTACAATATTTAACAATTTCAGCTACTTCTTCTGTAGTTTTAGGCTTTAGAACTACATCCGGAAAAAATGCCAGTTTTTCAGTGGCATCCGTGGAATATTTCTCTAAATTGGAAATTAACACATCTTTCTCATTCAATATTTTTTGGAAATACTGAATGTCTTTCTTGGTAATTACTTTGTATTCCATAATTTAAAAAGAATAAGTCAGCCCAATGGTGTGCCCGTTTCCTCCTTCGTGATTTGATGATTCAAAGAATTTTTCAATTCTGTAACGTAAACTAACCGCATTCCCTTTGGGAAGAGTATGCTGAATGGATAATCCAAATTCACGAGAATTTGCAAATCGTTCTCCGCTTGATGGACTTTTTAGAAAATACCACTCAAAAAAGGTGTTCAGCTTCCAGTTTGTTCCTTTTTCTTCATTTTCAGACAAAAGCATTCCAAGTCCTATAAAATAGCGGTTTCTGAGGTAAATTCGATTGTCTTCTTCTTGTTGAATGTCGTCTGCAAAAATGAAGTTTCGCCATTCTAATTTCAGGTTTTGTCTTAACCAAAATCGGTTAGAAATATCTGTATTTAGCACAATTCCTAACCATGGTCTGACTTCAAAAAAGTTACGTATATGTTCGTCAAACGTAAAGTAGCCTCTTAGTCCTCCTTGAAATTCCCATTGTTTTAGCCTTCTTTTGTACTCAATGCTCACCCCTACCTGATCCCAATCTACACCGTCATAAATGTGTTTCCAACTGGCAGTTGTCGTAGTTTCCCAGTTTTCTTTGTCCCAAATTTCTTTTGTTACCTCTAATTCTGAAAATACATCATTTTGGGCAATTAAAGGTTTTGTAAATAGAAGAATTAATAAATATAGAATGTAATATCTTCTCATTTGAAATGACGATTATTTCTGTCTAAAATAAATTTCAATTGGAACTCCTGTAAAGTCAAAATTCTTTCTCAATTGATTTTCTATAAATCGTTTATAGGGTTCTTTTACGTATTGTGGAAGGTTGGCAAAAAAAGCAAATTGGGGTGTTCGGGTTGGCAGTTGGGTTACGTATTTGATTTTGATGTACTTTCCTTTTATAGCAGGTGGTGGTGTGATTTCAATGATAGGCAACATCAATTCATTTAATTTACTTGTTTTAATTCGACGGTTTCTGTTTTCATTTACATACATGATGGTTTCTACCGTTTTGTGGACACGTTGTTTAGTTAATGCAGAAATGAATAAAATCGGCACATCTGTAAAGGGAGCTATTTTCTTTCGGATTTCGGCTTCGTATTCTTTCATAGTGTTGGTTTCTTTACCAATCAAATCCCATTTATTTACTAGAATAATTACTCCTTTTCGGTTTCGTTCTGCTAAAAATAAAATATTTAAATCTTGTGATTCAATCCCTCTAGTAGCGTCAACCATCAATATACAAACATCACACTCCTCTACCGAACGAATGGCGCGCATCACAGAATAAAATTCTAAATCTTCATTGACTTTCCCCTTTTTACGCATCCCTGCTGTATCTATCAATACAAATTCATGTCCAAATTTATTATACAACGTTTCGATAGAATCACGAGTTGTACCGGCAATATCCGTTACTATATTTCGCTCTTCACCCAAAAGAGCATTGGTCAAAGTAGATTTCCCTGCATTAGGACGACCTACGATTGTTACTCTCGGAAGTCCTTCAAATGGATCTGTAAATTCAGTATCATCAAACAAAGTAACTACTTGGTCTAGTAATTCTCCTGTTCCACTTCCACTCATAGAAGAAACGGTATAGAATTGTTCAAATCCTAGGTTATAAAATTCATATGTATCATCTAAATTTTTATTGGAATCTACTTTGTTTACGACTAGCAAAACAGGTTTTTGGCTTCGACGAAGTAAATTGGCTACTTCTTTGTCCATATCAGTCAACCCTACTTGATTGTCCACCATCAACAGAATGACATTTGCCTCTTCAATTGCTAATTCTACTTGTTTTCGGATTTCGGTTTCAAATGTATCATCTGAACCTACTATATAACCACCGGTATCTATCACAGTAAATTCGTGTCCGTTCCAATCACTTTTGCCATAATG
>JBKEAG010000164.1:0-8208 GCA_047972025.1 Moheibacter sp. | reverse complement strand
TTTGGGAATTGCTTTGGTTTGTTTCGATTTTTTTATAAAAATATTTTGATAAATAATCGATACGCTGCCGGTGATTGGGCAAAGAAGTAATGGCTATTAAGATGTTTTGGTAATCTTTTTGAGAAATCAAATCGTAACCCAAACAATCTTCGGTAATAGTGTTGACATCGAAACCAAAAATTGTTTTAATGGCACTCGGATAGAAATAAATGCCAAGTGTGGCGATTTCGCCCGATAATATCATCTGTTTTCGAATCATGGTAGGGCGAAACACAAAAATAGTGGGCATATTGTTCAATTCCGTATCGTGGAAAATCGGTTTGTCGCTCAATTGAAAAATCATACCCGGAAAACCATCGGGAATCGGACTGAATTTTAATTCGGAATGCTTTTTTGTGGTCTGCTCAAAAGTCCAAAACGACTTTATATAAGCCGAAAGATAATCGGGTGCCGGATATTCTTGATATTTAAAATTTTTGGTCAATTGCTCTTTTTATTTCAAAAAAAAAATAAATTACTGATATGTAATATTTTAAAGCTGAATATCCGGTTTTAAAAACAGATTTTCTGCTTATAAAGCAAATATAAAACCACATTCTAAGAAGAAATAGAATATTTCCGACAGGAGGGTAATATTAAGTAGAGCTTATTAAAAAAGTTAACAATTACTGTACCGCATTAGTTACAAACAGAAATAGTTCCAGTGATTTTGTTTGCTGACTCAGAAAAAGTGATGATATACCAATAAGTCCCCGAAGAAACGGGTCTTCCCAAGTATTTTCCATCCCACACTTCACCGTTATTGTTTGCTTTGTGTTTGGCAAATAATTTTCCATAACGGTCAAAAATTTGAAATTCAGCATCAGGATATTGTTCTATTCCTTTAATTTTCCATGTATCGTTTTTACCATCACCGTTGGGTGAAATAAAGTTAGGAATCAGGAAGTATGTAAACTTATAGGCTTCACTGTGACAGCCAACTAAATCACGTACATAAATATCATAGTTCTCAGCAGCTAAATTGTAAAAAGTAGGTGAACTTTGCCAAAAAACACCATCAATAGAGTATTCATAATTTCCATCAGGAGAAACTTGAACAGTGATAGTACTTCCATTTATTTCTACATTGGTAATTTCAGGGGCTCCACCTAGTGTAACTTCAAAAGGAAGTGAAAAGCTACAATTGTTATCATCTGTAACGGTGACTGAATAGCTTCCTGGCTGCGTTACAGTTACAAAGTAAGTGTTTAAATTTTGATTTAAATCTTCGGTGTTTAATCCGTTCCACTGGTAGGAGTTAAATTCATCGGGAATTTCCAATACAGTAGAAGTACCCAAACAAAAACTCACATTGGCATCATAATTTACTAATTCGGCAGAAGGAATGATCAGTTTGAGTTCAGCTTTTCCAAAACAATCGGAATTAGAATTATCTTGAACTTTTACAAAAATAGTGGTTGATTCATTAATTGAATAGGAGAGAGGCAATGGATTTTGGTTGTTTTCTCGGTCTTCTTCTGATTCAAAATAGGTGAAAAACAAATTTTGATAATCGGGATTAATTGAAAACTCAGTAGAATCCAATTGAAAAGTAGCCAATCCAGTTATTTGGTCTTGGCACTCTATCTGTTCTACATCAGATGCCAAAGGAGGAGTACTGATGATAATATTAACGGGAATGATATAAGTGGTATTTCCCGTTTCTTCATGAACACGGATGTAAATGGTTCTAGAAGAATTAGTGATATAAGGTTCACTAAGTATATCTGTTCCATTAATTGCTTGGTCGCGCTCTTCGTGATAAGAAATTTGTATGTTCAGTGCTTCGTGATAACCGGCTGCTCCCCACCATTCACTTTGTGAATTGTTTAGATTAGGACGACGTTTTACAATGGTTGTTTCCATTGTATTTAAATTAATTTCATACAAATAGTCTGGTGTATTTCCATACAGTTTTCCATACTCAGCAGCCAGTCCATATGTTTTAGGATCAATTCTTCCAAGATTTTCATGAGAAACATAAGCATTGTTATTTCCCAAAGTTACCTTGTAAAGGTAATCATCACCATTAACTCTCCAAGCTACATATAAAAAGTTTCCAATTTGAACGAAATCACCTGCTGCATTCCCATTTCCGAAGTCATGCCAAAGACGAAAGTCTTCTAAATTTTGAGCATCAGCTCTATATACTTGACTTTCCCACCCGCCTTCGTACAAATGATTTAGATGATCAAATGAAAGAGCCAAAACCGATTGTCCATTTGGATGAATTTGTCCAATGGTTTGATATGAACAATTATTTGTATCTATTTTTTGTAAAATACCACTATTTCTAACAATATAAATTTCCTTTTGACTGTTGATTGCAATATCATAATACCCTCCGTTTCCATCTGAACTACAGATATTTATTACTTGAGGATTGTCATAAAGGTTTATGATTTTTGAAATTCCATTTCTGGATTTGGTAACATAAATTTCGGGAGATTCGTTAAACTGTTGCAACACATCAAATACGTAATTTTGTAATTCACTAAAAGAAATAGAGACTTCTCCATCTCTGTCTTCATCACATATTGGGAAATCTTTAGGTGGAGTTTCGATTTGGCTAAATCCATAAAAATAAACTCCAAATAGTAAGATGAAATAGCTGAACTTTTTCAATTGATGAATGATTTAATGATGTGCTACAAAGTTCTTAAAATTCAGATAAAAATGTAAGATTTTATAATTATTAAAAATGAATTAAAGTAAAATCAGGAAAAACCCTCACTAAAAAAGGGTGAAAAATGAAATTGACTATCAATATTTTTTGTACTTTTAGATAAAGTTAGAAAATAGCTTTAATTAACTCTCTATTAATACACTATGGATCAAATAACAGACATATTTGATTTGATGGCATCGACTTTTGTATCTGAGTCTTTGTTTGTTAAAATTATCATTATATTATTGATTTTCAATGGTATAGTGTGTTTTTTGCTGTATTCTTACACATTAATTCTTTTTGAGAAACGAAAAAAAGTAAGGAATAATACTCAACTAACTGATATAAAGGTGAATGATGTGGGAGGTTTAGTGGTTGATAAAAATGAATTGATTCAAACATTATTTCATCAAAAAAATATTCAATTTAACGAATGGAACCAGACACGTATTAAACACTATTTTTCAAACTATAAATCTAAAAATTTACCAAATTTTGGAGATTGGATTGAAAATTCAGATGAACCTAATCAGATTATTTGTTTTATAAAACTGATTGCTCATTTTCAGCAAAAGTCTTCTATAAATTCAGTAATGAAGTATCTGAGTTACCCTAATTATAAAATTCGCAAAGAAGTAATTAAGACAGTTGGAGCCTTAAGAAGTACTTCTTTTGAAGGAGAATTATTTTGGATATACAAATCAGAACGTTTGGAATGTAAATTGGAAATTCTCAAAGCAATAGCTTTCATATCGTCGGGTGATGCGTTATTCTTTTTGAAAGAAATTTATTACGAAGCAGAAAGTATAGAGGAAAGAAAAATGATTTTGGAAGTGCTGGATTTATATAATGAAGAGGGTAAAGCGTTTTTTGAACAAGAATTTACACTGGCTGGTTGGTTTGATAAAATAATTTTTCAACATATAAGAAACCCACTCCTTCACTCTATTTTGAGAGAAGAAATTGGAAATACAAGTAAAAAGAAACTAAATTTTGAACAAACAAAAAATATAAATAAATCATTTTATATGAACACAAGTTAAATAATAATTACTGTAATCTCTCTCTAAAACCCAAACTAAAATGAATACCACAACTAACTTTTTTGAAGATTATGTTTTCTACTATTCGGTTACATTATTTTTATTGTATGCAGTACTAGGTTTTGCCGCATTTATAGCCATTAGAAAATATAAAATGAGAATTAGAAAAGAAGACAAACTAATTCTATCTGACCCTACAAATGCTCCGTTTGTTTCCGTCATAGCACCGGCGTTTAATGAAGAAAAGACAATAATTGTCAATGTAAAATCATTGCTCACACTGAATTACCCTAATTTTGAAGTAATTATAGTAAATGATGGTAGTAAAGACCGAAGTTTAGATTTATTGATAAATGAATTTGAATTAGTAGAAACGAATTATTTATACATTGAAAAAGTCAAAACAAGGTCATTTAAAAGCATTTATAGATCAGAAAATCCAAAATTTTCAAAGCTGACCGTAGTAAACAAAAAGAATACAGGAGCCAAAGCGGATGCACTAAATGCTGGTATCAATGTTTCACAATATGACCATATACTTTGCGTAGATGTAGATTGTATATTAGAAAGAGATGTTTTGGCAAAGATGGTGAAACCCATGATGAACTCTGATGTGCGAGTAATTGGTATAGGTGCAGCACTTAGAATATCAAACAATTGTGATGTTGACACAAAACGAGGTTTGATTACAGAAGTTAAGCCGCCAAATTGTTTACTTGCACTATTTCAGGAATTGGAATACATGCGTTCGTTTTTACTAAGTAAGATGGGATGGAGTTTAGTTAATGCTGTGCCTAATGTTTCAGGAGCATTAGGACTTTATGATAAAGAAATAGTTATCAAAAGTGGTGGATATGACAGTGGTACAATAGCGGAAGATATGGATTTGGTAATTCGGATAGCATCTTATATGATAGAACAAGGTGAAAAATACCGTATAAAGTATTTGCCTATTTCCGGAAGTTGGACAGAAGGTCCGCCAAATTTAAAATTGCTAGGTAGACAACGTAGCCGTTGGGCGAGTGGACTTGCACAGGTTTTGGTCAATCACCGAATGAAATTGTTTAATCCTAAATACAAAAAGATAGGTATGGTTGTTTTGCCCAATAATTTACTTTTTGAAGTTTTGGCACCTATAATAGAAGTTATAGGTATAGTTTACTTTGTCTATTTATTATTTTTTGGTATCATAAATTGGAATTTAATACTACTTACACTTTTATTATCATATTCTATTGGTTTAGTGCTTAGTTCGTTGGTTATTTTATTTGATATATTAATTCAAATTCAATATAAAAAGAAAAGATTCACACTAAGGTTACTGTTTCTACCTTTTCTAGAGCCCATTTTATATCACCCTGTAATTGTGTATTACTCCCTTAAAGGGTTTTATAAATTCCTTAGTTCACGAAAAATTGAGTGGGGTGTGATGACTCGTATTGGCTATGAAGAAAACTCTGAAATTATACTAACAGAAAACTAAAAAGATATGTACGGGTTCCCCCTTTATAGAATGAGTTACTTTTTGTTACTTCCTTTGTCTATTTTTTCACAAACAAAAGAAAAGGTTGAAATACAAGAAATAGAGATTGTAGATTCGTTATCAGTTACGGATAGAATAGATGATGATAAGAAATTAAAAAATCAAATTAATCTTAGCTATTTATATATCAATCATGATAAGTATTTATATGCCAGTGATATTGCTAGTTTTGAATACATTCGAAAAGAAAAGAAAAATACGTTTGTAGGACGGTTGAATACTACAGTTCGTGACTCAGAGGTAGGTTTTCAGGGAGAGATAGATTGGTATCATATCTTTAATAAGTCAAATTATATTATGCTAAATTCGGCTCTTTCAGATCGGTTTTTCCCAAAAGTAAAGGGAGGACTGTCTTACTACCACTCTTTTAAAAAAGAATGGGAAACAGAAGTTGGAACACGTTATTTCTATGATAAATTTGAAGATGAGAGCCACTTTTTTGGTATATTAGGTTTAGCTAAAGGAATAAGCCGGTTTTGGTTAAACCTGAAATATACATTTAGTATTGAAGAGGATTTTAAAGGTCATTTTGCTTTTCAGACTAGAATGTACATGAATCGTGAACAGAATTATATTACACTTTTGGCAGGCTATGGAAATATACCGGAAGTTGACAATTTAAACTTTTTATCCCAAGAAGCCTATTCTGTTACAAACATTATGTTAGGTTCAGGCTATACGCATCAGATTGTTCGGAATCTTCAACTGAAATTTTCTGTTAACTGGTACCGTTATCAAGTTAGAGAGGATAGATTTAGTAACCAATATCATGGATTTATCTTACTTGGGTATTTGTTTTGATAGTAGTGAAAAAAATAAAAAAGCCATCTCATTTTGAGATGGCTTCTATTCAGTTTTTTATTAATATTATTTGATAATTAACTTTTGAGTTGTACTACTATTAGCAGTTTCAATTGAAATAACATAAACTCCAGCTGGAAGTTTCACATTGTATGATTGATTTAAGCTACCTCCCATATGGTTTGTATCTTGACTAAATACTTTTTTCCCGGCTGTATTGAAAATAGTTATTTTCACATCTCCTTTTGCTACATTATTAGCCTTTAAGAAGAATTGACCATTATTTGGGTTAGGATATAATCCAACGGTTAATTGATCTACATCAGTAGCTCCCATAGTTCCTGATAACTCAAATTTTCTAGAAACAGCATAGTAAATATTATCAACAGCTTCAATCATAATTCTTGAAGTTGTATTGGCAGTAGTACCTGTAGGTATGGTTATAGTTTCACTACCATCATTCGGAGTACTTTCTGCTACAACTGTAAAAGTAGCACCATCATCTGTAGAAAGTGAAATTTTCACATGAGTAGTATTAATTGGAGAAACATCAGTTCCTGCAACATCCCATTCAACGAGCATACTATTTGTTCCTAAATCTACATCTTGGTTTAGAATAGGATTAGTAATTTTAAAAGGACCTGCATCACGTACAAAAATTCGTGCAATATCTGAGTTAGTTTGTCCTCCTTCAGAATTATTATCTCTTGCTGTTAATACAAAATTGAAGACTCTTGTAACTGAAGTTACGGCTTCCCACTTACTTCTCCAGTAAGACTCGGTTTCTGCTACATCTCTTTCTAAAACATATTCAAATTTAGGCATATATCGAACAGGCTCACTTGTATGAGGATGAGATCTGAAGTTAGGACCAATATTTTTTGTAAAAGAAACTCGACTATTGGCATTTGTAGTAGAGCTATTTCCACTATCATTTTGTTCCCAATTATATACTAAAGCATCTCCATCAGCATCTGAAGCAGTTCCTGTTAATACGAAAGCAGTTCCTGTAGGTATATCATAATTATCACCCGCATTAACTACCGGGGTTTGATTAGTTAAGGTAGTGTTGTTAGCACAGGCTTTACTTTCTAAATTATTCTGAACTTGTAGGATACTTTTATATACAAAATAGTCATCAGAGTGTGCCTGAACGTTATAAGATGTGATTCCGGCATATCCCATAATAGTAGAACCACTTCCAGGCTCTACATTTACTCCTGTACCTTCATATCCATGTGAAAATGTATGGTTAGCTCCTAGTTGATGTCCCATTTCATGTGCTACAAAATCAATATCGAAATTGTCACCTTCTGGTCCACCTGAACCTGGTGAAGTATACCCTCTACCTTTATTAGAATCACAAATACATCCAATACATCCTGCGTTTCCACCACCACCTGTTCGGTGAAAAATATGTCCAATATCATAATTAGCTGCACCAATTACTGAATTTAGAGTATTTTGAAGTTGGGTTTGAGTAGTTGAAATAGTACCCGGGCTTGAGTAAGGGTCAGAGGAAGCATCAGTATAGACAACATCTTCATTATTATCAATAAGAATTAAGTTCAATGCGAAATCCTTTTCAAAAACACCGTTTACTCTTGTCATTGTATTATTGATTGCAGCCATTGCTCCAGAAACAGTACCTCCAAAATAAGCAGAATATTCTCCAGTAACAGATTGAGCTAAACGGAAAGTTTTAAAAACTCCTGAGCTGGACTTATTAGTATCAACTATTAAATCATTTACATCATTTGCTAAAGCAGCCGTCTCTTCTGTTGAACACTCAAATGGAATCTCAGCAAGCCCTCTATGTGTTTTAGAATCGAATACGATATATTTACTATTGTCAGACGTATAAGGTTCTATAAATTCAGATTTTCCTGCTCTAAGGGTCATTGTAGAAATACCATCAGGAGAAGTACTAAAACGTAAGTATGCATTTGGATCATCTATTCCAATTCCTACATAAGCTCTAATATTTGGAAATTTTGCTTGTAAAGTGGGGGTGAAGTTAGATGCTTCCCATACCTCAAATCTTTCCATTTCCCCTTCTGCATTTGGTATGGAGATAATATTTCCAGGTAAATTAGAAAAACGCTCAGGGGTAC
>JBKEAG010000152.1:0-3758 GCA_047972025.1 Moheibacter sp. | reverse complement strand
CTTCTATTTCAGGAAAAATTTGTTTTAAATTTTCTGCAATTACTGAAGATGTCAGTACATCACCAATGTATTTGTTTTGTATGATTAGTGCTTTTTTCAAACAAATAATTTAAACCGCTACGTTATGCTCTCTCAAAGCATCATTCAATGATGTTTTTTTATCTGTACTTTCTTTTCGTTTACCAATGATTAATGCACAAGGAACTTGGAAGTTACCTGCCGGAAATTGCTTGGTATAAGAACCCGGAATGACTACCGAACGAGATGGAACTTCTCCTTTTATTTCTTTTGGCTCTACACCTGTCACGTCTATAATCTTAGTAGAAGCTGTCAAAACAACATTTGCTCCCAAAACTGCTTCTTTTCCTACTCTAACTCCCTCCACTACAATACACCGAGAACCTATAAAAGCATTATCTTCTATAATGACAGGAGCAGCTTGTAAAGGTTCTAAAACACCACCAATCCCTACTCCTCCACTCAAGTGAACATTCTTACCTATCTGTGCACAAGAACCTACTGTTGCCCAGGTATCAACCATCGTCCCTTCATCTACATAAGCACCAATATTTACATAAGAAGGCATCATGATTACTCCTTTGGAAACATACGAACCATGACGAGCTACGGCGTGTGGAACTACTCGAACTCCCTTTTCTGCATAATTTCTTTTCAATGGAATTTTATCATGAAACTCAAAAATTCCAACTTCCATAGTTTTCATTTGTTGAATGGGGAAATACATTACTACTCCTTTTTTTACCCACTCATTTACTTGCCATCCGTCTTCAGTAGGTTCAGCTACACGTAGCTTCCCTTCGTCTAATAAATGTATAACTTCTCGTATAGATTCTTGGGTTTCAGCTTGTTTTAACAATTCACGATTTTCCCAAGCAGACTCTATATTTGATCTTAATTTTTCCATAATAATTCTGTTACCTGCAAATCTACATTTTTAAATTTGAAGTCTGAAATTAGGGCATTAGAAAAATTTAAGTACTTCATTAAATCCTTTTATCTTTATCTTTGTATCATGCCACGGATTATTGCTATTGATTACGGAACAAAACGAACCGGTATTGCTGTCACAGATGAACTACAAATTATTGCTACCGGTTTAGACACTGTAGAAACCTCTAAACTAATTCCTTTTTTAGAAACTTTTTTTTCTGAAAATAATGTACAGGAAATGGTCGTTGGTTTGCCTATACGTATGCATGGTGAAGTAGGACAATTAGAGGTAGAAATTCAGAAGTTTATTCAAAAATTTAAAGCAAAGTTCTCTAATATTCCTGTATTTCGCCAAGATGAATCTTTTACATCAAAAATAGCTTCTCAGACTATTCTAGCTTCTGGTGCTAAAAAGAAAAAGAGGCAGAATAAAGGGCTAATTGATAAAGTTAGTGCAACTATTTTACTTCAATCTTATATGGAATCTAAGCTGTAAGTTTATTGGTCAAATAAAACATTCATGCCAGTAAAAAACCAATTTCTTTTTACTTTCTACTTTTTACTTTCTACTAAATTTTATCTTTGCACCAAATTAATGAAATGATTTTACCCATTCGCGCATACGGAGATGCTGTACTTAGGCAAAAAACAGTTGAAATAGATAAAGGCTATAAAAACTTTGATGCGCTCATTCAAAACATGTTTGAGACGATGAACGATGCTCGTGGAGTAGGGTTAGCAGCACCACAAATCGGACTTGCAATCCGTCTTTTCATTGTAGATTTAACTCCTTTTGCAGAAGACGAGGAATATGAAGATATAAAAGATGAATTAGTGGAGTTTAAAAAAGTATTCATCAATGCTAAAATCAAAGAAAAAAAGGGAGATGAGTGGAAATTCAATGAAGGTTGTTTGAGTATTCCTACCGTACGTGAAGATGTAACACGACCAGAAACCATCATCATGGAATATTATGATGAAAATTGGGTAAAACATGAACGAGAATTTTCTAGTATCATGGCACGTGTCATTCAACATGAATACGACCACATAGAAGGAATCCTCTTTACAGATTATTTAACTTCTTTCAAGAAAAAATTAATTCAAAATAAATTAAAAAATATATCAAAAGGGAAAGTGAAAATTGACTACAAAATGCAATTTCCCAATTAGAGTTATACTTAACGAAAAAATAAAATGGATTTAACAAAAATTATTTCAATTTCAGGAAAGCCAGGTTTGTATAAACTAGTTTCACAAGCTAAGGGTGGTTTTATTGTAGAAGATTTAGAAAAAGGTAAAAAAACTTCTATTTCAGCACAAAATAATGTAAGTTTACTAGAAAACGTAGCCATTTATGGTATTTCAGATGAATTCCCGTTAAAAGATGTTTTCACCAAGATTTATGAAAAAGAAAACGGAGGTGTAGCCATCAATCATAAAGAATCCGGAGCCAATCTACGAGCCTATATGAGTGATATTTTACCGGAATACGATGAAGATCGAGTTTATGATTCCGATTTGAAAAAGTTGTTTCAATGGTATAACATTCTTCAGTCAAAAGGATTAGTAACTCCTGAACCCGAAGAAAAAGAAGCTGTTTCTGAGGGAAAAACAAAGAAAAAAGAAGACCAAAAATAAAGTCAATTTCAGATATTTCTACTTGACATTTTACTATAAATGAACCCACGCAAAAAACAGCTCAAGGCATTTAGCAGATTGTTAGACATCATGGATGACTTGCGTGAAAAGTGTCCATGGGACAAAAAACAAACCATGGAATCTCTTCGATATCTGACCATAGAAGAAATGTATGAATTATCCGATGCCATCTTAGAAAATAACAAACAGGAAATCAAAAAAGAATTGGGCGATTTATTTCTTCATTTAATTTTCTATTCAAAAATCGCCTCTGAAACCAATGATTTTGACATTTCCGATGTTTTACATGAAATTAGTGAAAAATTAATTTACCGTCATCCGCACATTTACGGAAATGTAAATATAACAAGTGAGGAGGAAGTAAAACAAAATTGGGAGAAGCTCAAACTAAAAGAAGGAAAAAAGTCTGTTTTAGAGGGTGTTCCCAATTCACTTCCAGCAATGGTAAAAGCCTATCGGGTTCAAGAAAAAGTAAAAGGTGTTGGCTTTGAATTTGAAAATACTGACGATACTTGGGAAAAAGTTCAGGAGGAAATCAACGAATTTAAATCCGAAACTGATACCCACAAAAAAGAACAAGAGTTTGGTGACGTATTATTTTCTCTAATTAATTATGCCCGATTTACCGGAATCAATCCCGAAGATGCCCTAGAACGAACCAATAAAAAATTCATTAACCGTTTTCAGAAAATTGAACAGTTCGCTAACGAACAAGGAAAAAACATTGCTGAACTTTCACTAAAAGAGCAAAATGAACTTTGGGAGAAAGCAAAAACCTTTAACTCTTAATCTACTCTAAAATCCTTTTTATTATCCTTAACTTTACATTTCAATTCCCAAAATCGTTATGCAGTTTAAAATTCATTCAGAATTTCACCCCACAGGTGACCAACCAAAAGCCATTAAATCCCTATCAAATGGTATTATTTCTGATGATAAATACCAAACACTTTTGGGTGTTACCGGTTCTGGAAAAACCTTTACTGTTGCAAATGTAGTCCAGGACACGCAACGCCCAACATTAGTTTTGGCTCATAATAAAACTTTGGCAGCACAATTGTATATGGAATTCAAGGAATTTTTTCCTGAAAATGCTGTAGAATATTTCGTTTCCTACTACGATTATTACCAACCGGAAGCCTATA
>JBKEAG010000134.1:0-13759 GCA_047972025.1 Moheibacter sp. | reverse complement strand
TTTCTCTCTATTTTCATTGCAGTAATTTCTGCTTTTGCTTTGAACAATTGGAATGATAATAGAAAAGACAGAATAGCTGAAAGTAAAATTTTAACTGAAATATCAAACGGTCTCAAAAAAGATTTGGAGGATGTAAAGGGAAATAAACTTGGGCATGAACAGGGCATAAAATCGGTTGGTTTTTTCAAAAAATTATTGACTCAAAAAGATTCGATTTCCAAAGACTCAATTATACTCAATTACTTTTGCCTGACCCGTGATTTTTTTTCCGTTCAGAACACTTCGGGTTATGAAACACTTAAGTCAAAAGGTTTAGAATTAATTGATAATGACTCACTTAGAAGTAAAATAATTTCTCTTTATGAAAGTGATTATACAATTTTGAGAAAATTTGAAGAAGAGTTTTATGAAACACAATTCCAAGAAAATTATTTCCAAGAAATCAACCATATTCTTGCACCAAACTTTGAATTTGATGCGTCTAAATCATTAAAACAAATAAATCTACCCCTAAAAATGTCTGAGAAAGATGAACAAATTTTTCTCATTGATTTATGGAAAATAGAAATTAACAGAAGGCAGGTTTTGTATTTTTACTCCCAAGTTGAAGAGAAAATTAATACAATTAATAGCGAAATAGAGCAAGAATTAAAGTAAGTTACTATTTTATAAACATATGATAATAAATAATTTATGAAAAAAATATACCATTTACAGACTTGTGATACCTGCCGTCGGATTATGAAAGAGCTTGACTTTTCAAACTTTGAAAAACAAGAGATCAAAACAGCATCAATTACAACGAAACAGTTAGACGAATTACAAGAATTAGCCGGGAGTTACGAAGCTCTTTTTTCCCGACGAGCAAAAAAATACAAGGAAATGGGGTTGAAAAATGAAGTTTTAGCAGAGAAAGATTATCGACATTATATTCTCAATGATTATACTTTTCTCAAACGTCCTGTAATTGTTGATGGAAAGAAGATTTTCATTGGTAACGACAAAAAGAATTTAGCAGAATTAGCCTTACATTTAGCCAACAAAATATAAGAATTACACAAAATGAAAAAATTTCGGTTCATATTATTATACCTAACGGTACAGATAGTGTTTTCTCAAAACAAGCAGTTGACCATGGAAGAAGCTGTTTTGGGGCTTCGCACTGAAAGCAAATATTACCAATGGTTTCCCAACTCCGATACATTTTACGAAAAGGTAAAGACAAATTACGGAAGTGCTTTGGTGAGCTATGAAGCAAAGGAACTGAAACAAGATACACTTCTGAGATCAACCGATTTTCCAAACAATAATATTCCCAATCTTAGTTGGGTAGAAAGTGGTAAGGCGTATTATAAAGAAGGTCAAGACTACTATTGGTATTTCGCAAAAGAAAAGACAGCAGAAAAATGGTTTTCACTACCTGAAAATACAGAAGCAATAGAAATAGAAGAAAGTTCTAAGCAGGTAGCTTTTGTAGAAGCTAACAATTTGTTTTTGATTAATGAAGGTGGGCAGATAAACCAAATTACCCAAGATGGAAAATATGGGATTGTAAATGGAAAAAGTGTTCATAGAGAAGAGTTTGGGATTCATAAAGGAATTTTTTTCTCACCAAAAGGAAGCCTATTGGCATTTTATCGAATGGACGAATCTATGGTTGAAGACTACCCAATTGTAAATTGGTCAATTGTACCGGCAGAAAACAAAAACATCAAATATCCGTTTGCAGGGAGGGCATCACATCAGGTTACATTGGGTATTTATAATCCCAAAACTCAAAAGACGACTTTTCTTCAAACAGGAGAGCCCAAAGACCAATATCTGACAAGTGTAAGTTGGAGTCCGGATGAGAAATCTATTTTTGTGGGAGTACTAAACCGAGATCAAAATCATTTAAAACTGAATCAATATGATGCTATAAACGGGCAATTCATCAAAACACTTTTTGAGGAAACAGATAGTAAATATGTAGAGCCACAAAATGAATTGTACTTTCTGCCCAACGAAAAAGAGTTTGTTTGGTGGAGTCAACGAGATGGATTTATGCACCTGTACCGCTATGATTTAAAAGGAAATTTAATCAATCAAATAACCAAAGGAAATTGGGTTGTAAATGAAATTTTGGGAATGAATGAAAAGAAGAAAGAGTTAATTATAGCTACATCAAAAGAAGATGCTAGAGAGCGGCATTTATATACGGTAAATTGGGAAAAGGGTCAGGTAAAACGGCTAGATACTCAGCCGGGTGTTCACTATGGAAAAGCGAATGATAAGGGAACGTTCATTATTGACAATTGGTCAAATAGCAACACACCTAGAAAGATAGATGTACTTTCTACAGACACAAAAATAAGTCGTAACCTTTTTACAGCTTCTAACCCATTAGTAGAACACCAGATGCCAAAGGTGGAAAGTGTAACGCTAACAGCAGATGATGGAACGAGCCTATATGGAGAAATAATTTATCCAACAAATTTTAACCCTAACCAAAAATATCCGGTTATTGTGTATTTGTATAATGGACCACATGTACAATTGGTTACCAATCGCTTTCCTGCTAGTGGAAACCTTTGGTATGACTATATGGCACAGCGAGGATACATTGTATTTGTAATGGATGGACGAGGGAGCAGCAACCGAGGGTTGAAGTTTGAACAAGCCGTATTTGGTAAATTGGGTACAGTGGAAATGGCAGATCAAATGAAAGGAGTACATTATTTAAAGTCACTTCCGTTTGTAGATGCAGACCGTATGGGAATTCATGGTTGGAGTTTTGGTGGATTTATGACAACGAGCTTTATGTTACGTAACCCAGATGTGTTTAAAGTAGGCGTAGCCGGAGGTCCTGTACTGGATTGGAGCATGTACGAAGTGATGTACACCGAACGCTACATGGATACACCACAAACCAATTCAGAAGGATATGCGAATAGTAAATTAATTGACCGAACAAAAGATTTAAAAGGAAAATTACTAATGATTCATGGAGCGCAAGACAACGTAGTGGTGTGGCAGCATTCTATAGATTTTATTAGAGAAGCAGTGTCAAACGGAGTACAAATAGATTACTTTGTTTATCCGGGTTATGAGCATAATG
This sequence comes from Moheibacter sp., assembly GCA_047972025.1. Classification (GTDB taxonomy): domain Bacteria; phylum Bacteroidota; class Bacteroidia; order Flavobacteriales; family Weeksellaceae; genus Moheibacter. Next base: position 10,662 of record JBKEAG010000134.1, on the reverse strand, counting down.
TTAGAGGAAAAGACCGCGTTCATTTGATGCAAAAAATTACAGATTATTTTGACGTGTATTTGAAAGAGTAGGGATTTAGTTCAACTTATTTTAACGAACTTTTACATATATTTGAATCACAAAACACTGAATTATGGAAAAACAAGATCAAATACTTTGGTAATTTATTTATAAACGAACCCCTTTTCAAGGGGTTTAATTTTGGAATAAACTTCCATTTTTCCTCATTATAGTTCAAATTAAATGAAGCAAAAACCCTAGTTAGAATTTTAAACTCTAACTAGGGTAGTAGAAAAAACCATTAGGTGGTTTTTTATAACAATAAATTATTTAATACTTATTGAAATACTGAATCAGCAATGGTTTCATTAATTTTTGCATCAACTAGATTTAGTATGATTTCCATTCCCATATTCATTGTAATTTGTCCTGGAACCTTAACGCCGTCAAACTCTTGGTAGTCACCAAATAATACAGTTTGTACCATTTTTTGACCATTGGCCTCCATTTCAGTTGCAGAACCGGCTTTTAGTCCACTTGCCACATCATAAAAGTACTTCTTTTTACCGTCCACAACTACATAAGCATCACTTCCGTTGAAATCCTCAATTCCGGCAAGTTTTACTCCTTCTTTTTTTCCTAAAGTAAGTTCAGGGAAAGGTAGAGCATCATATTTGTAATCGGCAATAGCATCAGCATCTAAGTCCATTTTTTGTCCTTGTTGCATGTTGTATCCACTTTTACCGTCAAAAACACTTTTCATCATTACTTGCCCCATCATAGAGGCTTCGCTTAGGTATTTGCCATCAGTAGTGTTGATGGACTTTATTGTCAATTTCATACCCTGAACAGTTCCTTCATAGTTGGCAGTAACTGTTTTTACAGATTTTGTTTTGTCTCCACCTACGGCTTGGATATAGTTGTCAAATATAGACTGAACAGTAACATTGGCATCTACTTTTTTGGCTTCAGGTTTTGCAACGGAATTACCAAAACGGTCAAAATAGTTTACCGTATAAGGAAGTTTTTCCAATGCGGGAAGGACTTCACTTGCTTTTCCTACAACTAAGATTCGGGCATTACCATAAGAAAAATATTTTTTCGCAACGCGCATCACATCAGCAGTTGTTACTGTATTGATACTTTGAATGTAGTTTTGGTAGAAGTTTGCAGGTAGTCCTTGTGTCTGAGTTAATAGTGCTTGACGAGCTATAACTTCTGGTTTTTCAGCATCCATTACAAAGTTTCCGATGAAACTTGCTTTTACGGTAGCTAGAGCTTCATCTGTTACTTTTTCGGTACGGATTCTGTTTAGTTCTTTCATTGATTCTACAACGGCACTATCTGTTACTTCATTTCGTACAGAAGCCCCGGCTTTAAATTTTCCAGTGTACTTACTTCCTCTGATGCTAGAACGCGCACCGTAAGTCCAGCCGTGTGCTTCACGAAGGTTCATGTTTAAATAACTATTGAAATCACCTCCAAAAAGTTGATTGGCAACGAGTACAGCAAAATAATCTTTGTCGGTCATTTTCAGGTTAACAGAACTTAAAAGCGAAACCTCTGACTGAACAGCGTTTGGCATATCTACAAAGTCAATTTCTGTTTTGGAAACATTTTGAGGTTCAGCATATTTTGAAGCTACAATAGTTCCTTTTTTCCATGAAGAGAAGCTTTTCTCTACCAATTTTTTTACTTCATCAAATTTTACATCTCCTAAAACAATTAGATAAGCATTGTTGGGGATAAAATGGGATTTGTAGTGGCTTTTTATATCACTTAATTTTAAACCTTTTACTTTTTCTTCAGTAACAAACTCACCATTAGGGTGGTTTTTACCGTAAACCAATACATTTTCTACACGACGCGCATTAGATGCTACACTTTTTTCTTCTGTTTTTAGTCCGTCGATAAGTCGAGAAACTTCTTTGTCAAAGTCTTCTTGTGTAAATGACGGGTCAGTAGCCCCCTGAGCCATTAATTCTAATGTTCTAGAAAAATAACGGGAAAGAGTGTTGGCATATGCTCCGGAAGAACGAAAGTCAATATGTGACCCCATAAAATCAATTTCTTCCTGAAAAGCATCTTTTGAAATTTTACTGGTACCGTTTCCGATTAATGAGCCGGTCAAATTATCAACTCCTTTTTTATTTCCTTCAGTAAAAGGAGGGTTATCTATGCTTAAACTCATGATAACTCTTGGTAGTTTATGGTTTTCTACTACCATTATCTTCAATCCATTTTTTAACTCAAATGATTGAGGTTTTCCAACGTTGACCTTTGGTGAAGGTCCGGGTTTGGGTTGTTGAGAACGATCAACTTGAGCGTTCGCACCTGATGCAATTAACGCCATAAAGAATATATATACTAATTTTTTCATCGTTATTATTTTGTAGAATTTTTCGATTTATCTTTTTCAGGCCCATATTCTAAAACCAATCGTTGATTGGGGTTCAAATATTTTTTTGCTACGGCTTGAATTTCTTCTGGTGTGATAGAACGATAGATGTCTAATTCTGTATTAATCAAGTTTACATCTTTGTACAACATATAGTAGTTTGCCAAATTATGTGCTACACCTTCCATATTGGAATTTGAGTTTACATATTGATTTTCAAATGTATTTTGTAATTTTTGAAACTCTCTGTCTGAAATTTTTTCATTTTGAATTTTTTGAATTTCTTCTGCGTAAACTTGAGCTAAATAGTCAACAGGAGTGTCACCTACTGGTAATCCATAGATGAAGTAAGTTCCATAATCTTCTTGACTGTAGTTAAATGACCCTACCTCTAGTGCTTTCTTTTCTTTGTCAACCAATCGTTTGTATAGGCGAGAACTTTTGCCATCACTCAATAGGGAAGAAATCATATCCAAAACACGAGCGTCACGGGTTTTCATGGAAGGAGTGCGGTATGCTGTTAACAACATAGGAATTTGTACATTTGGGTCTTCCCAAGAAGCGTGAATTTCTTTTGTGATAGGAGCTTCTTTGTATTGTTTTTTAGGGGCAATCGTTCCTTTTGGAATAGAGCTGAAGTAGTCTGAAATCCACTTTTTGGCTTGTGTTTTCTCGAAGTCACCTACAACGACTAAAACAGCATTATTGGGAATGTAAAACTTTTTGAAGAAAGCCTGAAATTCCTCTAAAGTAGCAGCATCTAAATGCTCCATTTCACCAATTGTCGTCCAGCGATATGGGTGATTTTTGAATATATTTTGTTTTACAGATTTAAAGATATTTCCATAAGGTTGATTGTCAACACGTAAACGTTTTTCCTCTTTTACAACTTCGTTTTGTGTATCTACACCGATTTGATTAATTACCGGATGTAACATACGCTCAGCTTCCATCCAAAGTCCTAATTGTAAATTGTTGGATGGAAATACTTCATAATAGTAAGTTCTATCGTCAGTAGTATTTGCATTGTTTTTTCCACCGTTAGAAGAAACAACTTTGAACCAATCACCACGATTTATGTTTTCTGTTCCTTCGAATAATAAATGTTCAAAAAAGTGAGCGAATCCGGTTCTGTCCGGTTGTTCATCTTTTGCTCCTACATGGTACATTACCGAGGTAACAACAACGGGAGCCGAGTGGTCTTGTTGTAAAATCACATGTAGACCATTTGGTAAATCATACTCTTCAAATTCGATGTCTTGGGCATAAGAGCTACCTCCCATGATTCCCATCAATGCGAATGCAAGTCCAAATTTTTTCATAATTAAATTGTTATATTTCAGATTGGTAGTCGAAAGTACAGAAATGTTACAAAAAACGCATAAAGATTGATTAAAAACTGATAGAAATCAGTGTTTTATAAAGAAAAATTACCAACCCAGTTTTACACTAAATTCAAATCGTCCGCTCCATGGTCTTTCTGAGTGTGAACTTTCGGAAATGATTACTTTATGTATACCTTTTTCTTTAATTAAGTATAAACTTTCTTTTCCAATTATCTTTTCAGTATTTCCCTTTGAATCGATAATTTCTACAAATTGAATTTTAGCTAAGCTGTCTTGGGAAGTAAGTTGAAGGTTTAGTTTGTTAGCAGTGTCGGAATCAAACATGAAAATCATTTTATGTTGGGGAAGTTTTACCGTATCAATTATTGCTTTTCCATAAGTTATTTTTACATGAACGGTATCGATTGTAGTTGTGATAGAGGTCTCTTCTCGGGTCACTTTTTGAGTTTGTTGTTTGATAGCTGTATTGCTAAGTTCTGCTGATGAGAGGTTTTTTATACTATCTCTTTCCTTTTTTAAATTTTCAGCATATGTTTGTTTATCAAATGGTTGGGGGGTGATTATTGGGGTTTTGGGTTCTAGATTGCATGAGTAAAAAATAAAACTGATTGAAATTAAAAAGAAGACAGTAAGACGCATTAATTAAATGTTTGTGTAAATTTACACTAATCCGAAAATAAAAGGTTAATGTTACATTACAAAATAGAAGGAAAGGGAAATTCAATTGTTTTTCTTCATGGATATTTAGAAAATTTGAAAATGTGGAGTGAGATTTCCAAGGAGTTTGTACAGCACTATCAAGTTGTACAAATAGACTTGCCGGGACATGGAAAATCACCATGCTATAAAGAAATTCATACGATGGAGTTTATGGCGGAAAAGGTAGTAGAGGTCTTGACAGAATTACATATAAAAGAAGCTCTTTTTGTTGGGCATTCCATGGGAGGGTATGTGACGTTGGCTATGGCAGAGTTGTTCCCTCAAAAAGTAAAGGCCTTTTTATTACTAAACTCTACAACACTTCCTGATTCTGAGGAAAAGAAAAAACAACGACTAAAGGCGGTTGAAGTTGCTCAGAAAAACTTAGATACATTGATAAAAATGAGTGTTCCTTCTCTTTTTGCAGAACAAAATTTAAAGAATTTAAAAGGAGAAATAGCTTTTACAAAAGAGTTGGCGAGAGAAACTCCGGTTAGGGGAGTGACTGCTGCACTAAAAGGAATGCGTTTACGTCCGAACCGAATGAATGTTTTACACGACTTTCAGGGAAAGAGAGGGTTGGTTATGGGAAAGTTTGATAAGGCTGTTAGTGCTGAGATGCTTAAACGGAACATTCCAAATCATCAAGATTTATCAGTATGGGAGTTGGAAACAGGGCATATGTCTCTTTTAGAATCCCCTTTAGAAACGAGGTTAATTGTCCAAGAATTTTTTCAAAAAGTATTCGGATAAAATTATTTTTTCTTGTTATTATCTTTTTCCTTACTGTCAATTCTTTTTTGGAGTTCTTCCTTAGGGAGCTGAGCTTCTAGGTTTCCTTGAATTTTTGTTAAAATTGTGTTATACTTTTCGGGGTTTAGTACATAGTAGCGATAACTTTCTACAAAGGTAGAGCCTTGAACTTGATGTTTTTGTAGAATCAGTGCATCAATTTTGCTATGATTAATGTTTTTTTCCTGAATTTCACCTAGATAGGATCCTTGTTGGTGGATGTAAATATCAGTAAGAATGGCAACCATTTTTTCTTCTTCGATAAAATTGTCTGGTTTTTCAACAGTACTGGTACAATTCAAAGTCAATAATAAAAACAAAAAAGACCACTTTTTCATAACTTTCCAAAGATACTTCTAATTCTTAACATTAAAATTCCAAAAACAGCTTCACTCATGATATTGGTACTAATTTTTGACTCTCCGGCAACACGGTTTGTAAAGATAATGGGAACTTCGGTTAGTTTGAACTTTTTTTGCCATGCTTTGTACTTCATCTCAATTTGAAATCCATACCCTTTGAACTGAATTTGATTCAAATCAAGCGTTTCCAAAACAACTCTTTTGTACCCAACAAATCCGGCGGTGGCGTCATTTATGGGTAGTCCGGTCACAAAACGTGCATATTTAGAGGCGATATAGGAAAGTAAAACCCTGTACATGGGCCAATTGACAACATTGACCCCGTGTGAATACCGTGAACCAATTGCTACATCGCTTCCATCTTTTAAAGCATGGAGAAGTCGTGGTAAATCTTTTGGGTTATGAGAAAGGTCAGCATCCATTTCAAAAATAAATAGATAGTCTTTTTCCAAAGCCCATTTAAAACCATGTGTATATGCCTTTCCCAAGCCATCTTTTACTTTTCTAATCTCAAGATGTAGTCCGGTGTATTTGTTTAGTAACTTTTCTACAATTTCAGCAGTGCCATCAGGAGAACTATCATCGACTACCAAAATATCAAAATTTGTTTCAAGTGAAAATACTTCATGCAAAATATTTTCAATATTCTCTTTTTCGTTATAGGTGGGGATAATGACTAAACTTTTGGACATGAATAAAAATCTGGTGCTAATATACTTCATATCATTGGACTGCTTTTGTATTTTTGCAAACATTAACCGTTCAAAGAGGAAATTACTCCTAAACGATATACAATGTTGTATAAATGAAATTTATGATAAGCACCGTGTTTTATGTAGAAAGACCAATTGAAAGTACAGATTGGGTGATTTATCTATTGTTGATTACGCTTGCACTTATCGGTATAGGAAGACTTTTATTTTCCGGTAATTTTGAGTCAATTAATAACCTTGAACGATTTTTAGAAATTAATGACAATCAGCGAGTTCTTAGTTTTTTACTCCAAATAACATTGGCTCTGCTATTGGGAGGAATTTTGGTAAATTACATCAGACTAGATTATGATTATCTGCTACACACACCATTACTAAAAGTTGCAATGATATCTGTAGTTTTATTATTATTTTTTGGATTACGTTCATTTTTAGGATATCTGGCTCGTTATGCTTTTGGAATTTCTATGGACTATAATCAGGCTTTGAAAGTATCAAACTACTATCGGATATACGCTGTTGGTTTACTTTGGGTAGGGGTTCTACTCTATTACCATTCAACAATTTCTCCACTGATTATACTTATTATTTTAGGAATTATTTTACTTGTATTTAGGGGAATTCAGTATGTGTATAATTTAAAAAAACAGCCCGAATCACAAAGGAGCGTTTTGTATTATAATATTTTGTATCTTTGCACACTGGAAATTTTACCTGTGTTGGTATTGTTTAAATTTCTAACAATGTGGTAATTAAAGCTATAAAATGAAAGTAAAATCCATCCTCGTATCACAACCTAGACCAGCAAACGATTCATCTCCTTATCACGAACTAAGCAAACGAAACAAAGTCAAAGTTGACTTTCGTTCATTTATAAATGTAGAAGGAGTTGATGCTAAGGATGTGAGACAGCAAAAAATTGATTTTTCTAAATATACAGCAATTATATTTACAAGTCGATTTGTTATTGATCACTTTTTTAGACTAGCAGAAGAAATGCGTTTTCAAGTGCCAGATGATATGAAGTACTTCTGTCAGTCAGAAGCAATAGCATTTTATTTACAAAAGTACATTGTGTATAGAAAACGTAAGACTTATGTCGGAGAGAAAGATATAAAGGATTTGATTCCGTTTTTTAAAAAAAATAAAGGAGAGAAGTTTCTACTACCGTCTTCAGATGTGTTAAAACCAGATGTTCCAAAGTTTTTGGATGAGTTAGAGTTAGAGTGGGAGAGAGGAATCCTTTGCCGAACAGTTTCCAGTGACCTTTCGGATTTAGAGGAAGTTAGATATGATATTTTAGTATTCTTTACCCCTTCGGGAATTAAATCATTATTTGAGAACTTTCCACAGTTTAAACAAGACAATACACGCATTGCTGTTTTTGGTAAAACAACAGTACAAGCAGCAGAAGAAATGGGATTACGTATTGATATAGAGGTTCCTACACCTGAAATACCCTCTATGACAATGGCGCTTGAAAAATACGTAAAAGAAGTAAACAAGAAGTAAAAAAGAACTAGAAAAGCGACACTATGTAGCTTCATTTCGTTAAAAATTCTTCATAAATTTTTAGTACCTTCGGTTTTTACTACGTTGGAAAATCCTGTAATAGATTTTTCATATGATTAAACTATGTATAAACATGATTAAACGACCATTTGGAAATGAAAAACCAATGGGTAATTAAACCGACTCCTTCTACGGAGATAGTCAAATTATTGATGGATGAGGTGCGATTGCCCTTACCGTTGGCAACTATTTTGGCACAAAGAGGTGTAAACTCATACAATCTTGCCAAAGAGTATTTTCGTCCAACTCTTTCAACTCTTCATGACCCATATTTGATGAAAGATATGGAGAAGGCGGTTAGTAGAGTTATTCAAGCGATAGAAAAAGAAGAAAATATATTGGTTTATGGTGATTATGATGTGGACGGTACCACTTCCGTAGCTATGATGTATGACTTTCTAAAATCAATTTATCCAAATGTTTCCTATTATATTCCAGACAGATATACAGAGGGCTATGGTATTTCCTTTCAAGGAATTGACTTTGCTAAAGACAATAATGTATCTTTAATTATAGCACTGGACTGTGGAATAAAAGCCGTTGATAAAATAGAGTATGCTAATGAAAAAGAGGTTGATTTCATTATTTGTGATCATCATTTGCCTGGAGAGAAATTACCCAAAGCCTTTGCTGTTTTAGACCCAAAACGACCAGATTGTACATATCCATTTAAAGAATTAAGTGGTTGTGGAGTTGGCTTTAAACTCATTCAGGCATTAGGTGAAAAGCTAGAAATTTCACAGGAAAATATTCTGAACTATTTAGACCTTCTTGCAGTAAGTATTGCAGCAGACATAGTTCCAATGGTAGGTGAAAACAGGGTTTTAGCACACTATGGAATAAAAAAATTAAAAGAATCTCCCCGCCCCGGATTAGCCATTTTGTTAGGAGAGTCACAGAAGGAAAACCTTAAAATATCCAATATTGTATTCTCAATTGCTCCTAAAATTAATGCAACCGGACGTTTAGAACACGCTTCACAATCGGTAGAGCTTTTGATTTCCAAAGACCAAGAAAAAATTTCAACTTTTGCTACTCAAATTAACGACTTAAATATCCAAAGAAAAGAAACAGATGGAGACGTAACCGTTAGAGCAATTGAACAGATAAAGTTACAGCAAGAAGAAGACCGCTACTCAACAGTGGTTTTTGACTCTGATTGGCACAAAGGTGTTTTGGGAATTGTAGCCTCTCGGTTGATTGAAACCTATTATAAACCTACGGTAGTTTTAACAGAAGGGAATGAGGGTGAGATTACCGGTTCTGCCCGTTCTGTAAAGGGGTTTGATATTTATGAAATAATTGATAGTTGTTCTGATTATTTGCTTCGGTATGGAGGGCATCGTTTTGCAGCTGGTTTGACAATGACAAAGGAAAACTTTCTGGTGTTTAAAGAAAAATTTGAAACACTTGTAAAAGAAAAAATCAGACCCACTCAGCGAGAACCATCTCTTGAAATAGATACAGAATTAAACTTTTCAGAAATCAATCCGAAATTTCTTAACATTCTCCAACAGATGGAACCCTTTGGCCCGGAAAATATGACACCTCTCTTTCTTACCAAGAATTTAATTGGTGGCGATATCAAAGAAATGGGAAAAAAGAAAGAACATTTGCGTCTGACAATTATGGATGTAGAAACCAACAAGTTTACTGCAGTTGCGTTTGGAATGGGGGAGTTGGCAAAAGATTTTCGTTACCATAAGTTTGATGTTGTGTACTCCATTGATGAAAACAATTGGAGAGGAAACACCTATCTTCAACTCAACATTCGTGATGTTCGATTTTCAGACCAATAAGGATTTTTCCTGTTGATTTATAGGAGATTACCTTTGTTTGTTTTATTTAGATGAGAGAAATTTGTACCACTCTCTCATACTAAAATTTTGTACTATGAAAATTGAATATGCCTTTTGCTCTTGTAAAAGGTATATTTAATTAGTAATTCCCTCCACAACCAAAACAATTTCACCTTTTAGATTTCGTGTTTCAGATGTTTTGTGAAGTTCAGCTAATGTTCCACGAATGGTTTCTTCAAACTTTTTGGAAATTTCACGAGACAAACTAGCCTTCCTTTTTTGACCAAATGTTTCTGATAAATCGTTTAAAGTCTTAGAAATTTTATGAGGAGATTCGTAAAAAATCATTGTTCGTTTTTCTGTACATAGTTCTTCCAATTTTGTTTTTCTACCCTTTTTTACAGGAAGAAATCCAATGAATACAAATTCGTTGGAAATTAACCCTGAAACGGTCAATGCCGGAACAAAAGCCGTAGCACCGGGGAGTGCAGTGATTTCAATACCCTTTTCAACGGCCTCTCGAACCAATAAAAATCCGGGGTCGGAAATTCCGGGCGAACCGGCATCTGTAATAAGTGATATAGTAGCTCCCCCTATAAGTTGTTTTATAATACCCTCTGTCACCTGATGCTCGTTGTGTGCATGATAACTCCGCATAGGTGTAGAAACCGCATAGTGTTTCAGCAAAATACCACTTGTGCGTGTATCTTCTGCTAAAACCACATCAGAGCAATTGAGTGTTTCAATAGCTCTAAATGTTATATCCTTCAAATTACCAATAGGTGTAGGCACCAAATAAAGTTTTCCCTGCATGAAGCAAATTTAATGTGAAATTTTGTAACCAAAGAAACCTGCATACGGGTGGTTATTGAAACCTTCCATCCTTGTGTGGTGTTTATGGTTTCAAATATATAGGCATCCTGTACATCTTCTCTGTTAAACTAGTTTAAAAAACTTGTACATCTAACAATTCAATATATT
>JBKEAG010000184.1:0-5290 GCA_047972025.1 Moheibacter sp. | reverse complement strand
ATTTACTTTTTCACTCATATACTCATCATTTCCTTGAATATACTGTATGTGTCCTCCAACATCATTTAATTTACTAATTGCTGTTTTCGATACATCATAATTTAATAATCTGACGTATATTCCTTTAACAACTTCAGGTTTTTTATTTAATCTTTTTGCTACCATTTCTCCCCACCATGGATGACCCGGAGCATTTTTAAAATCAAGATTATTCTCATCTATATCGACTATATCATCTTTATCCCCATTATCATTAAAATCATAATCTTTTTCACTAATAGGTACAACTTCTCCTCCAGAGTTTCGATTGGGTGTACCGTTATTATTTAAATCATAGTCTGATCCATAATCAAATGTCCCCCTAAGGTGTTATGATTTTTTTTGTATAAGGAATATGTTTTCCTGGTTCTAAGAGTATTTTTACATTCTTATCCGTTTCAATGTCTTCTACTTTTCCAGTATTACCATTAACCCATATACCTGAAAGATTGTAGGTTCCAGTCATTAAACTATATGGCTCCCAATTTTCTTTGAAAATATAATTATCTCCATAAATAATATCAAGCCTACAAAAAAAATCTTCCTTTTCTTTTTTATTTTCCAAAATAAATTTTGAATAGATGTCTGATGCTTCATCAAGAGAAAATTTTAGTTCTTTTTCTTTTTTGTTGAATTCTTCAGTTCTATATATATATCTTGTTTTTTTTCACATGAAAAAATACTGTTTAGGATTCCCATAATAAAAATTATTTTTTTAATTAATTTAAACATAATATATTGATTTAATTACCCAATCTAACATTTAAATCAGCCTCAAAAATATTAATTTCATTTTGGGGTAGTTCTCTTAATTCAGAAGTAATTATTAAAGTTGTTTCTTTTTTTGAACCAATAGTGTGGTGACCTTTTTCAGTCAACAAATTCAAAAATCCTTCTGGAGTTTGAGTTGTCTCTGTTAATGCTCGTACTGATAATAAATCTGAATTGTAAATACTGAAAACATTACTATTTTGTTCAATAGAAATTCTTACCGCAGTAGTGCATTGCTCTCCTAAAAACGGAAATATACTATACGTTCCTAATTCACTATATCTTTCAATCCACCATTTTTCTATTTTGTTTTTCTCACTTCCTTTGATATTTATATCTATCAAACATGTACGTCCAACAATTTCCCATGATATTCTCTCATGATCGTTACTAAGAATATTTAAAATGTCTGACTTAACATAAATTCAATTATTACTTAGACAAGCTTGAATAAAAATATCTATGGGTTTTTAATTGCCTCCCAATCAATTGGTTCATCAACTTTAGTTAAAATACCTGTTTGACCATTAACTTTCGCTTCAATAAAGTATTTTGAAATATTCAATTTATCTTTAAGAGGATCTGTGTAATAGCCAAAGTAATAAAATCCATTTTCGTAATAATAGAATAAGGTTTCAAGTTCATTGAACATATTTTCATCATGATACTTTTTATAGATATCTTCTGCTTCTAAAAAAGATATAGGCAAACTATTTTGAACATTAATAAATTCAGGGTTATTCTCAAAGAGTTTCATTCTTTTGTTATTATTTTGTTGCTGACATGAAGTCACAATTATTATAAATATTAATAAAGATGCAATAATATTTTTCATGGAACATAGTTTGTAGATTCTTTTTTAATTACAGTCTCTTTTGCAGGTTCATCCAAATGTTGTCTTGATGTACTGACAAACATTTTCAGTTCATTTAAGAGTCCTGACGGCCTTTGTGTGTCGTCTGATATATAGTTTTTGTTATCTCCAATATATTCAAATGGGAAAGCCTGTTGAATTGCTGTTTTAACTGCCGTTGTACATTGTTCCCCAGTCCATGGAAATACACTATAAACTTTTAAATGTTTATATCTTTCTTCCTACCATGTAATCATTTTTTTGTCTTACTTTCTTTTAGAATGGAAATTTATCCCCATCTCCATTATATGCTTTCTTGTATTTTAGTCTTTGCTTCGATCTATTAAATTTTGCTTCTCCAGTTTTTGAATTTACCCAAACCCCTCCTAAAAAGGATTTCTTCTCCTTGGGACTTAATACCGAATTAAAAACATAGTCTTCATTTACAACAAAAAAAAGCCAATTTTTTGGAATTTGGTGATGCTCTTTTGAATACATTTTTTGAATTTCCCAAGCCCTATCTATTTTGATAATAGAGTTTTTTTCAAAGTCTTCAAATTCCTTCGTTCCGTAATAAATAACTCTATTCTCTTGTAAAAACTTTTCTTCTTTGCTTTTGCAACCAATTAGTGCAAATAATGACGTAAATATTGACATATAAATTATTTTTTTCATTTTAAGGGAAATTCTATTTGACAACAGATACCTCTCCTGTGCTAGAATTAATTTTTGCTAAAAATTTTAGAGGAACGTTTTTGTCTCCTCTTTTATCTAATAAGCTCCTATAACCGATATTATAATCATCATCAGATATATATATAATTCTTTTATAATCTCTTGAAAAATTTTTATCTTTTAATATGTTAGGGTTAATATTAAAATTTGTTTCAAAATTTGTTTCATAAATTTTAATAGCATCAATACTTTTTATAGTTGCTTTTTTTTCGAAGTATAGAAAACCACTAGTGTTTTCCCATATTTTTTGTCCCATATTTTTACAGTTAAATAGTGTTAATATCAAAAGAATAAATAATATTTTTTTCATAATAGTTAAGGATTTTTAGGATAATCTGTAGCCTCTGGTTTTATGATTGTATCAACAGAAGGTTGATTAAAATGTTGCTTTGATGAACTAACAAACGTTTTTAAATCACTCAGTAATCCTTCTGGTCTTTGTGTAATATCGGGCAATCTATTGATTACTTTACCATATACTAACGGATAACCCTCTTGTATAGCAGTTTTTACTGCCGTTGTACATTGCTCACCCGTCCAAGGCCAAACACTATAAACTTTTAAGTGTTTGTAGCGTTCTTCCCACCATGTAATCATTTTATTGGCTTCGCTTTCTTTTGCGTAAAATTCAATCGTATGAACTTCACCATATATATTTGTTCCAGAGTTGAGTACTCTTCCTGTAGAGGGATCTATAATGTCATCCCAATATAGTTTTATAAAACCCAACACTTGATTAAGCTTTACATCACTTGCATTGATGCCCAACCTATCGGCAACCATTTCTCCCCACCAAGGACGACCGGGAGCAAATCTCTCACTAATACTATAAATCGGTTCTCCGTTTTTATCTACCTCTGTTAAATCTACATTATCATCTGTATCTCCATCTTCATTAAAATCATAATCGTATTTTTTTTCGCTTACAATAGTTTGACTATAATCTGGTCCATAATCAAAGTATCTTTCCCCAATAGCCATCGCAGAATGACCTGCTAAACCAATAGCACTTATAGCCTCACCGTAATCTAAATTTTTAGCAGCTTCTCCTAAAGAATAATAAGAATGTGGCAACTCTACAATAATCGTTATCAAAACTTCTTTCTCATAAACGATAAGATAATTAAACTCTTCCGTAGGAAGTTCCTTTTTTTCGGTTTCTTTGTCACTTATATCATAATAAGTGCAATCAAAATACAATTCTATCTCATTGCCACCGTCATCTTCTGTAAATTGTACTAATCCACTAGTAAGATTTATAGACAAAGAAGCTTTTCCGTTAGCATCTGTTGTCATTTGGGTTATTTCGGGATACTTTTTGGTTACCGGATCTTCCGTAGTAGAATACAATTTTATAGGGTCATCGGGATTCAACATTCCATCCCAATCCATCAATGTAAAATCAATCTTACTTCCCGCTGGAACTTTAGTTTTGTCCATCTGAATGTTAAACCTTACCGTATCTCCTATTAATGCTTCTGTTATTGGTTTATCATTTTCGTCTGTCCACCAACCTTTTATAAAATATTCTCCGGCAACAGGTTCTTTAGGATTTCCATGATTGGTCATTTTTGCAGTAAAGCGATTCTCCTTACCGGCATTCATGGTAAGGTTTTCGTAAAATCCCTCAAAGTTGCCTTCAACAATTGTTGTCGAAGCGCCTAACGCAACTCTTGTTATAGTTCCTCCTGCCATAATTAATGAGATTTTGATTTTTCTCCACTATTATTATTAAATTCATTTTTGGAATGCCAGTCATTATTTTCTGAAACGGAAACTTCTTTGTTTTTAGCATTCTCTTTCATTTCTTTAGCGCGGGACTTTCTTTCACCTTGCGCTACTTCCATAATGTTTGCTGCCATTAAGGTATAATCAAGTACAGCATTTTGTAGCATCATTCCTCCTGCTGTAATAGTGTGATTTGCTCCAATTGCTTCAGATTTATTTTGTCCTGCAGTTTCAGAAATATTCATTCCCACACTTGTCGTCATATTCTCCGTGACATTAATATTCATATTCTTGCAATTGAGCGTCATGGTTTCAGGAGCAGTGATATTAATATTGCTTCCGGTGGTGTCCAAATGGATTTCATTTCCACTCTTATCAGTGATGATAATACTTTCATCTTCTGTAAAAACAACCTTATGTCCACTTCTGGTCATGATGGATTTTACACGGTTGTCTGCAAATCCCCCCAAAGCCGTTCCCCCATGAAACATACCGCCCATCACAAAAGGTCTGTCAGGATGGTTGTGCACAAAACCTACCATTACTTGGTCGCCAATCTCGGGGATGAATTCCTGCATTTTATAAAATAATACGTTTGTAATATTACTCAGCTTCTTTTAAGATAACCTTTGCTGCCCAAACATCATTTACAATTATAAATCAGCGTATCTATTTCTTTTTGTCCATCATCCGAACCTTTTAAACCATAAAAATGAATACGACCAACTTTTCTAAGTGTATCATTTTTACATTTAGAAATTATAAATGTTGCTAATTCATCTTCTGGATAATAGTCTAAATATTCTCGAAAATAACCTCCTGGTCTTTTTTCATATATAAAATCTTCTGTATTAGACGAATATTTATAAAACATTTTATATTCATCTTTATTTTTTGTATGATTCTTTATTAAAAAAAATTCAATTTCTTTTTTTAATAAAGAATCATTTTTAGGAGGATTCTTTATTAAAAAAAGACTGTTAGTAACTTTTGATTGTACAAACTCTATTTTCTTTTCTTCACAAGAAGAACATAATAAAAATCCTATTATTAATATAATTATTTTCATTTTATTAATATTTAGGTCCTTTCATTACTTCTCTCATCATTTCAGCTTTTTCTAGGTCTCTTCTAACAGCTTCTTCCTTTATCCTCTGTCTTTCC
>JBKEAG010000097.1:0-27561 GCA_047972025.1 Moheibacter sp. | reverse complement strand
GTACCTTTGCAACCGTTTTCTAGAAAGAAAACACGAATGTAGAAGATTCATTTTGGGTTTTATAGGCTGCGTAGCCGTTGAATTTCATCTTTCGCATTCGATTGGTTTAACAATTCCGGTGCGAAAGAAGTGATAGGCTGCCGGGCTTTTACAAAAAATTTTAAATGATGACATTTCATGAATTGGGTTTGAACCCTCAAATCCTACAAGCGATTGATGGACTAGGTTTCGTTAATCCAACTCCTGTACAGCAGGAGGCAATTCCTCAGATTTTATCTTCTGAAAAAGATTTAATTGCATTAGCACAGACAGGTACAGGGAAAACAGCGGCTTTTGGTCTGCCAATTTTAGAACAATTAAGTGTAGAAAGTAGAACAATCCAAGCCATTATTCTATGTCCTACACGGGAACTGTGTCTGCAAATCACAAAAGATTTGGAATCGTATTCTAAACACATGGGAAATGTGATGATTCAGCCCATATATGGTGGAGCTGATGCGCAAAAACAAATTCGAGGATTGAAGAAAAACCCACAAATTGTAGTAGGTACTCCAGGAAGAACAATAGATTTAATGAAGCGTGGAGCATTAAAAATTAACCATGTAAACTGGGTGGTTTTAGATGAAGCAGACGAGATGCTTAATATGGGGTTTCGAGATGATATAGATGCTATTTTAGCAGAAACACCGGCGGAAAAGCAGACACTTTTATTTTCGGCAACTATGCCAAAAGAGGTACGTAGGATTTCGAGTGAATATATGCATAAGCCTGTAGAAATAGCTATAGGAAAGACAAATGAAGCCTCAAATGATGTGGAACATCACTATTATATGGTTAGAGCCAATGACCGCTATTTAGCATTAAAACGTTTGGCGGACATTAACCCTGATATTTATGGGATTGTATTTTGTAGAACACGTAGAGAAACAAAAGATGTAGCTGATTCACTAATTCAAGATGGGTATAATGCAGATGCCCTACACGGTGATTTGTCACAAGCACAGCGAGATACGGTGATGGATAAATTTCGTCGGAAACAATTACAGCTATTGGTTGCTACAGATGTAGCAGCAAGGGGGATTGATGTGAATGAGTTGACACATGTTATAAATTATAATTTACCAGATGACCCAGAAGTATATGTACACCGAAGTGGTCGTACCGGACGTGCCGGAAATAAAGGTATTTCGATAGTTATTGCTCATTCGCGTGAGGGTAGAAGAATTAAGGATTTAGAAAAATTAATCCATAAAAAAATAGAACGGAAACAAGTCCCAACCGGAAAAGAAATTGTTGAAAGACGATTATTTGCAACGATTGATAAGATAGAAAACATAGAAGTAGATGAGGCTCAAATCTCACCTTATATGGAGACTATTAACCAAAAATTGGAATGGCTAGACAGAGATGAATTGTTGAAACGATTTGTGTCATTGGAATTTAATACATTTTTGGATTACTATAAGAACGCTAAAGATTTGAATGTAAGTGAGTCAAGCAGAGGAGAGCGTGAGAGTAAGCGAGGAAATGCACGTGGGTTTACAAGGTTTTATATCGGAATTGGGCAGAAACAAAAGTTGAAAGCTCCTAATTTGATTGGATTAATTAATGAAGTTACGAGGAAACGAGATATAGAAATAGGGAAAATAGAGATTCTTCGGAACTTTTCATTTTTTGAAGCAGATAGTGACCATGAAAAATTAATTTTGGATTCATTTGCTAACGAAGAAGTAGAAGTTCAAATTTCTAATCCTGAGCGAAAAGAAAAGAAAGGTGATGGCGGCAGAAATGATAGAAGAGGAAAACGAAATAGTAAATCTTTTGGAGGAAAACGTGGAGGATTTGATAATAAGAAAGGTGGGCGTTCTCGCTCAGGAGGAAACCGAAAATCAGGAGGTAATAAAAGACGAAGATAAGTACTTTAATTCCTGATTTTTAAATTAAATCTAGATTTATGGTGTCTAACTAAATATATACCCTTATCTTTCCCGAAATTTAAATTAATATGAATAAAGGAACTGTCAAATTTTTTAATGAAACCAAAGGTTACGGTTTTATCAAAGATGACGAATCAGAAAATGAGTATTTTGTACATGTAACCGGATTGGTTGATAAAATCGGAGAAGGCGATGCCGTTAGCTTTGATTTAGAAGAAGGAAAGAAAGGTACAAATGCTGTAAATGTTAGACTAGCTTAATTAAGTTTATATAAGATTTACGAATGAAAAGGCTCTGCATTTTGCAGAGCCTTTTTTCTATATAATTTTCCTAACCAAAATTAATTGTCTATTCCTATAAAAGTTCCGTTTAGATTAAATTTCAAATCAACATCATTAGATAACTCTATCTGATAGCCAATTGGCATTACTTTGTAACAGCTTCTCTTTCTAAGATTATTTGTGGAGTTTAAAATTAACACATACCTTAATTATCCCTTTCAGGAGCTATTTAAAGGCTGTTTTTTTTAGAAGAATATAGATTGTCACTCATTTCTCTAGCTCTAGAATCCGTTTGTTTAGTTCATCAATACGTCTTTCATATTGTTCAATTAGCTTTTCTGAAAGAGTATTTACTGTATTTATTGTTCCAATATATTGGAAAGCCATTCCACCTCTTTGACCTTCATTAGAAAAACTAGGGTTTTCATCAGAAATTAATTCTTCAGGAGTTGTTTCTAATACTTCAGAAAGTTTTTGGATATGAATAGCCCAAGAATTGGTTTCACCATTTTCTATACGTTGACAGGTAGATTGAGAAATATTTAACAAGTCAGCCAGCTCCTCTTGAGACATTCCTTTATTTTTACGAAATTCTCTAATACGTTTTCCAACAATCTTATTCGTAGTAAATCATTTGTACAAACCTACATAATTTATATATAAAATTAAAAAAAGATTATACGCTCAATAATAGGGTTAGATTACCCTATTATTGAATAAGGAATAGATGATGAAGTAAATACCTTTGTCAAAATAATTTAAATAAGAGAAAAAGATAAAAAAGTTAAATAAACTTAAATTTACTTTCCTAATTGTAGGATTATTATTTGCAAATTCTTGTATTAGTGATGAAATAGGTGATAGTGCTGATAAACAAAGGGCAATAGAACAATTAAAAGAAATATTTGAAATTAAGTATGATATTGTAATGGAATATGATGGTGATTATAAACTTTATTATCCAGATGGTAGAGTGTTAATAATTGAAAAATCAAAAGATTCAGAGACCCGAATTATTAGTGGGAGTAAAATTAATAATGAAAGGTTCATTATTAATTATAAAAATAATATCTTTGACACTACAAATATGCAGATAAAGGATTTTAATACAAATTTAGAAGTAAGTTATAATCAATTTATAAAGATGGTAAATAATACTTCAAATGTATTGAGTCAAGCAATGATGAAACCTTGTAATCAATATCCAAGTGATACTACATTATCTGATTGCTTTCAAAGTGAGTGGGCTGAGTTTTGCGATGGTGCGATAGGTTGTATGGCACAAATTTTTGCATCTCGTGAAGTAGCAATTGCAATTGCCATTCATTGTACAGCTTGCGTTGGGTCAGGTCCTAAAAATCCTAGTCTTCAAGATAGTAAATAATATGAAAAATAAAGCATTGGTAACACTCCTTTGTTTGGGAGTTTTTGGAATAATTAATGGGGCTATACTTAAAATAGGGGGAAACGAAAATGCCGTTATTACAATAGCTGTAGGATTAGTTCTAAAATTTGGAGCAATTATAGGACTTGTAGTGAAAAATTTCTCAAAATTGAAATACCTAGTCAGATAAAATGAAAATTTAGATGATATATAGGAGTACCTGTTCAAGGAATGTGTATTTGGTTATGTGACAGCTAGTAATAGAACCAGTGTATCGGTACAGAGAATGTCTTCTACTTGTATAATGCTAGGTTAAAAAATGTAACTTTCCCTAATCAAAATTAATCGTCTATTCCTGTGAAAGTTCCGTTTAGGTTAAATTTTAAATTAACATCATTAGATAACTCTACCTGATAGCCATTGGATGTTACTTTGTAACAGTTTCATCTTTTTTACCTAAGGCATTATTTCTATAAAGAAGCTGGTGAGTCTTTTTTGCATAATATTAGAATTATAGCATATAAAAAAACGCCACATTTTGCGGTTGTGGCGTTTGAGTTTTTTTCAAAAGAGAATTAAACGGTCATAATTTCTTTTTCTTTTACAGCAAAAATATCATCTGTTTGTTTTACAAATTTATCCGTTAACTCTTGGATCTGCGTTTCGTAATTACTTTTTAAATCATCTGAAGCATTTTCTTCTTTTTTGATGTCGTTGTTGGCATCTTTACGTGCATTTCTGATGCTTACTTTGGCATGTTCGGCCTCCGCTTTTGCAATTTTAGATAGTTCTTTTCTTCGTTCTTCTGTTAGTGGTGGTATATTGATGATAATCAAATCACCATTGTTAGAAGGAGCAAAACCTAAATTTGCATTGATAATGGCTTTTTCGATTTCTGAAATTAGATTTTTTTCCCAAGGTTGGATTGTCAGCGTTCTAGCATCAGGTGTGCCAATATTAGCTGTCTGACTGATAGGAGTTGAATTTCCGTAATAGTCAAATCGTACACTAGAAAGCATAGCGGGACTCGCTTTTCCAGCCCTTATTTTCACAAATTCTTTTTCTAGATGCTCAATTGCCTTTTTCATTTGGTCTTTAGCGACATCCAAGATTAAATCTAATTCTTCCATTTTTTACGATTTGAAGTGTTTCTAATTTTGCTATGCGAATGTATAATTTTTAATTTATAAATTCTAATTTACCAAAGTTCCAATGTTTTCTCCTTGGACGACTTTTGTCAGATTTCCTTTTGTATTCATATCAAAAACAATGATAGGAAGGTTATTTTCCTGACTTAGAGTAAAAGCGGTCATATCCATCACGTTCAGTCCTTTTTGATAGACTTCATCAAAAGTAAGTGTATCAAATTTCTCTGCATTGGTATCTTTTTCCGGATCGGCAGTATAAATTCCATCTACACGAGTTCCTTTTAAAATGACATCTGCATCAACTTCAATTGCTCGAAGTGTAGCAGCTGTATCAGTTGTGAAATAAGGATTTCCAGTTCCGGCTCCAAAAATAACAACTCTTCCTTTCTCCAAATGGCGCGTTGCTCTACGTTTTATAAATGGCTCAGCAATTTGTTCCATTCTTATAGCGGTTTGGAGTCGGGTATAGACACCTGCTTCTTCAAGTGCAGATTGAAGTGCCATAGAATTAATGACTGTAGCCAACATTCCCATATAATCACCTTGTACTCTGTCCATTCCGTTTGCAGCACCGGCAACACCTCGGAAGATGTTTCCTCCTCCAATTACAATTGCAACTTCAACACCTAATTCTACTACGGATTTTATTTCTTCCGAATATTCTTTTAATCTATCGGGGTCAATACCATATTGGCGTGTTCCCATCAAGGCTTCGCCGCTTAATTTTAGTAGAATTCTTTTGTACTTCATCTAGAGTGTATTTGAATTTTGCTTTGCAAATATAATTTTTATAAATAGAAATTTTTTACAAACTATTCAAAAACTTCATTGTATCAATATTATCAGCGTAATCAGTCAATGAGGGTGTTTGTGTTTTACCAAATTTTATAGGAAAATTATTTCCAACAATACACTGTATTTCTTCCTCTTTTTCGTTTAGAATTAATTTTACTTCGTCCAAGTTAGTATAAAATTCATAGTTGATAACTCCGATTGGGCTGTGTAAATCGGAAGAAGGTTTTAGAATTACAAAATTATTGTCTAGAAAAGACTCTTTTGCCATCAGATAAATAGCCCGATTATAGTCATAGTTATTAGCATATTTGGGATGGTTAATTATATTACTCCAATCAAAAAAGGCTTCAAAAACTAAATCAGTGTTATAGTTTTTAGGTAAATATAGTTTGGTTACATTTCGGCAACCTAGTCCAAAATAGCGAAAAATATCTATTGCTAAATTTTTTAACTCTTCTGAAGTTTCAGTACCATCTAAAACGGAAATGGATGTTCTATTTTTTCGGATAATATGTGGAATATCTCTAAAATAATATTCGAAATAACGTGCTGTATTGTTACTTCCTGTAGCAATCACAGCATCTACATTTTGTAGTTTTTCAACGAGTTGAATGGATTGGTTGAAATCATTGTCATAATTTTTTAAATAATTCAGTATCCAACGTATAAGCACTTCATCTTTGGAAGATGTTTTTATAACAGCGTTGTGTCCTGAGATAAGTACGGAAATCAAATCATGAAAACCAACTAGTGGGATATTTCCCGCCATGATGATTCCTACATTTTTAGGAGAATTTGTATAAGAATAAGAATTTGCCCATTTCTCTAAATTTTCATTAGTCAGAAGTTTTCCCCACTGAGTTAAACAAAACGCTATATTTTCTTGATTGAACCAAGGGTTTTTAATTTCGGCTAATTTTAATTGATTTAGAAATTCCTCTTGTAGAAATTTATATTTTGATAAATTTTCTGAATGAGAAGTTTCATTTTCAAAGTTGAACAAAAAAAACTGACCTAAATCACAAATTGCGGAAATACGGCTTTGAATTGACATAAAGAATAAAAAATTTGTGGTACTTTTGCGGTGCAAATTTAGCAATTTAGAAATGCAAAGTATAGAAAAGGTTTCTGAATTAAAATTAATAAAAAAAATCAACCCAAAATGGCAATCATAATCACTGACGAGTGTATCAACTGTGGAGCATGTGAACCTGAATGCCCCAATAATGCAATTTACGAAGCAGCTGTTGATTGGCGGTATGCTGATGGAACAGAACTTCGCGGAAATATAGTCAATATAGATGGTAAATCATTTGATGCTGATGAAGCTCAGGAGCCGATAAGTGATGAGGTTTATTTTATCGTTCCTGATAAATGTACGGAGTGTAAGGGGTTTCATGAAGAGCCGCAGTGTGCAGCCGTGTGTCCGGTAGATTGTTGTATCCCGGATGAAGACCATGTAGAAAGCGAAGAACGTTTGCTAAAGAAAAAAGCATTTATGCACGGAGAGTAAGCTATTCAAAATCATTTATAAATTAACTTCAAACAAACAATATGAAAATTCACAATTTCAGTGCAGGTCCTTGTATTTTACCACAAGAAGTATTCGACAAAATGGCTCAAGCCGTTTTAGACTTTAACGGTTCTGGTTCATCCATTATGGAAATTTCACATAGAAGGGCTGATGCACAAGAAGTAATAGACACAGCTACTCAATTAGTAAAGGAATTGATGAATGTACCCGCCACACATGAAGTTATTTTCACTCAAGGTGGAGCATCACTTCAGTTTGTGATGGTACCTTATAACTTGATGAAAGCTCAGGGAGGTACGGCAGCCTATACCGAAACTGGAGCATGGGCAAAAAAAGCTGTTAAAGAAGCTGGTAGAATAGGGGAGGTCAATGTTGTAGCTTCATCAGCAGATAAAAACTTTAATTACATCCCAAAAGAATATACTGTACCCACAAATGTTGATTACTTTCACTGTACATCTAACAATACCATTTTTGGAACGCAGATGAAATCATTTCCAAAAGTAAATGTACCAATGGTTTGCGATATGTCTTCTGATATTATGAGTAAATCAGTAGATGTTTCACAGTTTGATGTGATTTATGCCGGAGCTCAAAAAAATATGGGACCAGCAGGAAGCGTAGTTACCATCATCAATAAAGAAGTGCTAGGAAAAACCGGAAGAGACATTCCTGCTTACTTAAATTATCAGACACATATAGATAAAGGAAGTGCGTTCAACACTTGGCCTGTATTGGCAATTTATGGTGTAATGTTGAATTTACAATGGTTGAAAAATCTAGGTGGAGTTCCTGAAATAGCAAAAAGAAATGTAGCAAAAGCAGAATTGATGTATGGCGAAATAGACCGAAATGGACTATTTACAGGAACAGCAGAAATAGCGGATCGGTCTGAAATGAATGCTACTTTTGTGTTAAAAAACGAAAGTTTAAAAGACGAATTTGACAAATTGTGGAAAGATGCCGGAATTGCAAGTTTAAATGGACACCGAGATGTAGGAGGTTACCGAGCAAGTATGTACAATGCTTTGCCGGTAGAAAGCGTCCAAGTACTAGTAGATGTGATGAAACAATTTGAAACTAAATTCGGATAGTAAATTGTCCCTAATTCACTAAATTTATTGTTAGTAAAATTAGTTAAGCAATTTAATTTACAAAAACCAAATACTAAATTTTAATACATGAAAATATTAGCAAACGACGGAATTTCAAAAGCCGGAATAGATTATTTAGAAAAAGAAGGATTTGAAGTACTAACAACCTTTGTCGCACAAGACCAATTAGCAAATTTCATCAATGAAAACAATATTGAAGTACTATTGGTGCGAAGTGCAACTAAAGTCCGTCAAGACCTGATTGATGCTACAAACCTAAAAATAATAGGTAGAGGAGGAGTAGGAATGGACAATATAGACGTTGACTATGCTAAGTCCAAAGGGATTTTGGTTATTAATACGCCAGCAGCATCTTCTGCGTCAGTAGCAGAAATGGTGATGGCACATGTATATACGCTCTATAGAAATTTACACGAAACCAACCGATTGATGCCTTTGGAGGGAGAGACAAAATTCAAAGAATTGAAAAAATCTTATGCAAAAGCAAATGAACTAAGAGGAAAAACCATTGGAATAATAGGCTTTGGTAGAATTGGGCGTGAAGTAGCCAAAAACGCAATAGGAGCCGGAATGCGTGTAATAGCCTATGACCGTACATATAAAACAGCAGACGTACCTGTTGAATTTTATGATGGTCAGTGCATCATGTTCCATTTTGATATTCAATCAATGGAAGAAGTAATAAAGGAGTCAGACATCATAACGCTACATGTACCGGCACAAAATAATTATATCATAGATAAAGAACAAATCTCTCAAATGAAAGATGGAGCTATGATAATTAACACAGCACGGGGTGGAGTAGTAAATGAAGAAGCATTATTAGAAGCCTTAGATTCCGGAAAACTATCAGGAGCAGCATTAGATGTTTTTGAAAAAGAACCAACACCAAGCATAAATCTATTGATGAATGAAAAACTATCACTTTCTCCTCACTTAGCAGGAAGCACCATTGAAGCACAAGAAAGGATAGGAATAGAATTAGCAGACCAAATAACAAAGCATTACAAAGGTGAAGAGGTGCTATAATTATTGATGAATTTTTATTATTATGCCACAATTTAAACCCTTTAAAGGAGTACGACCCGTAAAAGAACTTGCGGGTCTTTTTTCCACTAAGTCTGTTGACGCTTATGGCGAAGAAGAGTTACAGAAGGAATTACAAATAAACTCAGACTCTTTCCTCCAAATCATAAAACCAACGTGGGAAGACGAAAATAAGCCAACTGATGAAAAACATGCAGAAGTTCGAGCCAATATTCTCAAATATTTCAACAGCAACCATTCCGAAATAGATAAATCATCATTTTATATCTATCAAGTTACAAAGTCCGACAATGAACAAATTAGAGCGTTGATAGGTTTGGTGAATATGAAAGACTATAAAAACGGAACGATAAAAAAGCATGAAGAAACACTGACCAAACGAGTAGAAATGTTTGCACATTACTTACAAAATGTTCACTTTCATGCAGAGCCGGTTTTGCTGACATATCCACACAATCAGCGTATTGATTTACTTATGGATGTAGAAATGAAACGGTTAGCAAATCTCTCATTTAGAGATAGTGATGGTATACTTCATGAACTATGGCAGGTAGCAAACCGACTGAACTTACAGCAGATCAAAAACTCCATAGAAAAGTATGATGCACTTTATATAGCAGACGGTCATCACCGGATGGAAAGCTCGTATGTGTATGGGCAAAATATGCAAAGTGAAAACCCGGAACTAGCAAGTACAGATTTAGTTCATTACACTATGGCAATGTTGGTCTCAGATAAAGAATTGATGATTAAAGATTTCAATCGTTTACTAAAAGACACAAATGGACTTTCAGCAGATGATTTTTTAGAGAAATTAGCCATAGATTTTGAAATTTCAGAAAGAGGAACAACACCTTTTTTTCCATCAAAAAAACACCATTTGGGAATGTATTTAGAGGGGAAATTTTACAGTTTATTTGTCAAAAGAAAAGCCTTGACTGTAGAAGGACTTTCTGAATTAGATACCTATCTTTTTGAAGAATCTATTTTGAAACCAATTTTAAATATACAAGATTCACGAGATGATGATCGAATCGGATTCATTCGTGGAACAGGAAATATAGATGGTGTGAAAAACCTACAATCCAAAGTAGATAGTGGGAAATACAAAGTAGGATTTTTCTTTTATCCCGTAGCTGCAAAAGATTTAGAAAAAATAGCCGATTTGGGACTAAAAATGCCACCCAAAAGTACTTATATAGAGCCAAAACCATTGAGTGGATTAACTATTTTTCAGTTAAAAGAATGAGCCAACTAGTACAAAATCTACATAAAATTCAGAATACATTATCGTCTGATGTCACTTTGGTAGCCGTTTCTAAAACGAAACCTGTGGCAGACATTCAGGTTCTTTTTGATGCAGGGCAATTGGATTTTGGAGAAAATAAA
This sequence comes from Moheibacter sp., assembly GCA_047972025.1. Taxonomy (GTDB): domain Bacteria; phylum Bacteroidota; class Bacteroidia; order Flavobacteriales; family Weeksellaceae; genus Moheibacter. Next base: position 16,931 of record JBKEAG010000097.1, on the reverse strand, counting down.
GTGCAAGAGTTAGTAGAAAAACATGAAACTTTACCTAAAGAAATTTGTTGGCACTTGATTGGGCATTTGCAAAAAAATAAAGTAAAATATATAGCTTCTTTCGTTCATTTAATCCATAGTATAGATTCAGAAGAATTATTAAAAGAAGTAAATAAACAAGCTCAAAAGTATAGTCGGGTTATCCCATGTTTATTACAAGTCAAAATTGCTGATGAAGATTCAAAATTTGGAATGGAGCAGGAGGAAGCTCTACGAATTATAGCAACCTATACATCTAATTTTCCTTTTGTAAAAATAGTAGGGTTGATGGGAATGGCAACATTTACAGAAAACCAAACCCAAATCCGAGAAGAATTTCGGTATTTAAAATCTATATTTGAACAGTTTAAAGTTCAAGACTCGGAACTAAAAATTCTCTCTATGGGAATGAGTGGTGATTACGCAATTGCCATAGAAGAGGGAAGTACCATGGTACGTGTTGGCAGTTCAATTTTTGGAATTCGAAATTAGAAAATCTCGATTAAATTACTTTGATTTAAACCGTAGCAATACAATTTTATTGTGAAATAATTTTAGCTCTCCACCACTTACTTCATAAGCATTTACTTGTGAAAGTAGCTCTAAAAAAGCCTGCTCATTTTCCAAATCAGGACAAGCCATCTTGGTAGAGCCTACTTGTGAAAATGTCATTTGCTCAGATGTGAGTAAAACGGAAGAAAAATAATTATTACAACCGGAAAAACCTACAGCTTGTAATTCACCGGTTTGCTGAAACCTCATAGATACAGCATCTCCGTTAAAACCTGAAACATTACCACTTTCATCTTGCAATATCCAAGTTTTGGAAACAATAGTTTCTTTTACATTTTTGAAACCAGTTACTGAAGAAGTTTTACAGGCAGTTAAAAATAAAGTGGATGCAATGGCTATAAATAGTACTTTTTTCATTTGAAATAGCTTTTTTTAGTTTCTCAATTCAGCTTTAAAATTTTCCTGAAAGTTACGAATTAATTGGTTCATGGTATTTTCAATTTCTGTGTCGCTTAGTGTTTTTTCTTCCTCTTGTAGAATAAAGCTCAGCGCATACGACTTTTTACCTTCCGGTAATTTATCACCTTCATAAACATCAAAAAGTTGGATTGATTTCAGTAAATTTAGGTTTAAATTTTGAGTTGTTTGAAAAAGTTCGGCATATTGCACATTTTTATCAATGAGCAATGCTAAATCTCTTTTAACAGCAGGGAATTTTGAAATATTCTTATATTTTAATTTAAATTCAGATGCAAAACTCAAAATTAAATCCCAGTCTAATTGAGCAAAAAAGACATCTTGATTTACATCAAATTTTTTAAGAATTTTACGATCAACGATTCCTAGCACACCCAATATTTTATCTCCAACTTCTAAAGTAATAGCATCAGACAAGTTAGTTTCCAATGAAGGTTTTTCAGAAAACTCAGTAATTCCTACTCGGCTTAGAATTTCCTTTACAACACCTTTTAGCATATAGAAACTGCCCTTTTGAGTTTGGATAGCCCATGAATCAGTTGCCTTATTACCTGAAAGCAATAGTGCTAATTGGTATTGTTCATCATATCCTGCAGCATCTTTTTGGTACACTTTTCCAAATTCAAAGAGTTTTAAATCAGTTGTTTTCCGATTGATATTGTATGCTGTGTTTTCTAAAAGTCCCGGTAGCATGGATTGGCGCATCAAGGCTAAATCAGAACTTAAAGGATTTAGTAATTGAACGGAAGACTTCTCACTCCAATTGAGGATGTTTTGATAATTATTTTTTACAACTGAATTATTCATTGCCTCATAAAACCCTAATGATATCAAGGTTTGTGCTACAATATTTTCAGTACGATGTGAATTTTTTTCTTCTCTTTTTACAGGAGTAAATGCTATTTTATCAGGAGTTTTAATTTTATTATAACCATAAATTCTGAGAATCTCTTCTATAACATCAACCTCTCTTTGAACATCGGCTCTAAAAGGAGGGATAGACAATTCTAGTGTCTCATTTGTTTCTGAAAGAATTAAAATATCCAAAGATTCTAAAATAGATTTAACTTGTTCTCTATGAATCCTTTCGCCCAAAAGTTGATCTAATTTATGGTAGCGTAATACTGTTTTGGAATTTTGGATAGGAGTTGGATAAATGTCAATGATATCTCCAACAATTTTAGCATCAGCATACTCAACGAGAAGGGCAGCAGCTCTTTTTAATGCTGTCAGAACTATATTAGGATCGCATCCTCTTTCAAATCGAAAAGAAGAATCAGTATTCAATCCATGAAATTTAGCCGTTTTACGAATTGAAATAGGGTTGAAGAAAGCACTTTCTAGAAAGATACTTGTCGTTTGCTCTGTCACTCCTGAATTTATTCCTCCATAAACTCCGGCAATACAAAGTCCTTTTTTTGTATCGCAAATCATTAGTTCTTCACCATTTAGAGTTCTCTCGGTACCGTCTAAAGTTTTGAACTTAGTATCTTTTGGGAGTTGTTGAACAGTAATTTTTTGATTTTCAATTTGGGTTGCATCAAAGGCATGTAAAGGTTGCCCCAAGTCATGCAAAATATAGTTGGTTATATCCACTACATTATTGGTGGGATTAATCCCAATTGTTTTCAAACGATCTTGTAACCAATTAGGCGAAGGTTTGATGGTGATATTTTCAAAATACATTCCGGCATAGCGAGGAGCTAGTTCTGGACTTTTAATTTCTACTTGAATAGGATTTGTTCCTGAAATTTCAAAATCATCATAAGTTTTGGTGGAATAAGGTAGAAACTCGGCTGGAACTTTTAAAGCATTTAGAGCGGCATATAAATCCCGGGCAACTCCAAAATGACTCATAGCATCTGTACGATTGGGGGTAAGTCCGATTTCAATCAAAATGTCGGAAGTGTCTTTGTCCAGTAAGTCTTTTACAGGAGTTCCAATTTTGAATGAAGGCTCCATAATCCAAATCCCATCATGATTTTCACTAACTCCCAATTCGGCTTCAGAGCAAATCATACCATAGGATTCTACACCTCGTAGTTTGGCTTCTTTTATAGTAAAATCTGTTCCGTCAGCAGATTTCAAAATGGTACCGATTGTAGCTACGGGAACTTTTTGTTCCTCTTCAATATTAGGTGCACCACAGACTATTTGCAGTTGTTTATCGCCTATGTCAACTGTAGCTATTTTTAGTTTATCAGCATTAGGATGCTTTTCCAAACCAACAACTTTCCCAACAACAACACCTTCTAACTGTGGGTTTAAGGTTTCTGTATGGGTAATAGCTTCGACTTCTAAGCCTGAATTGGTAAGGACTTCTCCAACTTTTTGAACATCTAAATCAGTTTTTATGTAGGAAGAAAGCCAATTATATGAAATTTTCATTTAAATAAAGTGATTAATGGTAGGGTAATTGGTAAATTTATTACGAATTAACAACAACTTAATTAAGCGTTTAACATTACCGGCATTACCAACATTAGTATTTCTTCACCGTCTTCTAGTCCGTCTATTGGTTTTATAATTCCGGCACGGCTTGGTTCAGACATTTCTAGTGTTATGTCGTCAGATTGTAAATTATTTAAAACTTCAATTAAAAATTTAGAATTAAATCCAATTTGCAAATCAGAACCGTTGTAGTCACAAGGTAATCTTTCTTCTGCTTTGCTGGAAAAGTCTAAATCTTCTGCGTTTATAGTGAGTGCGCTCCCTGAAAGTTTTAAACGTACTTGATTTGTTGTTTTGTTAGAAAAAATAGCAACTCGTTTTAGTGAAGTCAAAAATAAATTTCGGTTTATGGTCAATACATTAGGATTTTCCTTTGGAATTACTGCATTATAATTAGGATATTTTCCATCAATTAAACGACAAGTTAAAACGATGTTTTGAAATGAAAAACGTGTATTAGTTTGATTGTATTCAATTTGGACATCTTCATTGCTTCCTGCTAAAATATTTTTCAGAAGATTCAAAGGTTTTTTTGGCATGATGTACTCTGTAGATTCATCAGATTTTAAATCTTTTCGGGTATATTTTACCAAACGGTGTGCATCTGTTGCTACAAATTTAAAGTTGTCTTTTCCTGCCTGAAAGAAAACACCTGTCATTACTGGACGAAGCTCATCATTCCCAGTAGCAAAGAGTGTTTTAGCAATTGCTTCTGAAAGAATCCCAGCTTGCATGGTAGATTTATTTGGATCTTGAACTTCCGGAGCTTCCGGATAATCATCTGCTGCTTCTAAAGCTATTTGATAATTCCCTTGTTCAGAAATAATTTCCATAAGGTTATCTTCTTCTTTCTGAATAAATGTCAGAGGTTGGTCTGGAAAAGTCTTCAAAGTATCAGACAAGATTTTGGAAGGAACAGCAATCTTTGTATTTTCAGATGACTCCACTTCAACATTTGTCGTGATGGTTGTTTCCAAATCAGAACCGGTAATTTTCAATTGGTTTCCGTCTAATTCAAATAGGAAATTATCTAAAATAGGTAGAGTGTTACTCGTATTAATTACCCCACTGATGAGGTTTACATTTTTCAATAAGTTACTGCTTGATACAATGAATTTCATAGAATTATTCTTTATTTCTAATAATCAGAAAACAAAAATAACCCTTTTAGAATGAAATGTAATATATAATGGGAAAATATTTTAACTTTCGTGGTATAGAAGAGGTAGTTGTGATGTGAAATCATTAACTTCTAATCAGATAAATTAATCTTTTCCTACATTTGTTTATTGATTTATGTGAAATAGTTTTTACTTCACCAACCAATGACGAAATAAAAATCAGATGAAACACCCATTATTAAACTTTAACTACACAGTGGAATGTTAATAGGGTGTTCCATGTGGCAATGAAAAACAATAAATACTAACACATGAAATACATTTTAACGTTACTTCTTTTTGGATTCATTTTTTCCTGTAATTCCCAAAAGCAAGTTGTACAAAATCAATTGGAAATGGAAACAACTAATTTTGATGCAAAATTGAAAGGGAAGTGGGTTTTGGACTATATGTCACCTGTAAATGGTAAGAATTTTGAGGAATTATTCAAAATTCAAATGCCTTACCTGAATTTTACTGATGGACAAAAGGTCTCAGGGAACAATGGTTGCAACAACATCGCTGGAAATTACAATACGGATGGAAAAACAATCCAATTTGAAACCGACAAATTTATGAAAACCAGAATGTATTGCGAAGGTTTTGATGAGTCTACTTTTACAGGTGTTTTAAAAACGGTTAATAATTATGAAATAATCGAAGAAGGTCAAAAACTTGTTCTTTTAACTAGTGATATTTTTTCCATGACTTTTGTGCGTGAAGAATAAGGTTTGGTACGTAATTAAGACATCATAAACTATTTTTTGTAAAAAATGAATACCTCTATTGAATCGCTTTTATAATGTCATTTTTGGTAATGATTTGGTGGTTTCCATTTTTAAGTTTAACCAAAACTGCAGAATTTTCTTTGTTGATTAAATTTGAAATTTCTTCAATTTGAGTATTTTCATTCACTATCGGAAACGGCTTTCCCATTACGGATTTAATTGGACGATTTGCCAATTCTTTGTCTTCAAAATAAAGCCGAAAGAGATGACTTTCATCCAATGAACCTACAAAGCCTTCTGAATCCATAACCGGAATTTGTGAGATTTCAAATTTTTTCATTCGTTCAATTGCATGTGAAACTAATTCTTCTGTCCGTACCGTTACAAGTGGTTGGTTTAGGTGATCTTTTATCAAATCAGAGGCTTTACTTATTTCTTCCTCCAAAAATCCACGTTCGCACATCCAATCATCGTTGAACATCTTTCCTACGTAGCGGCTTCCATGGTCATGAAACAAGACAACAACAACGTCATCCGGTTTGAAATGTTCTTTCAATTGCATAACACCTTTTATTGCAGAACCCGCAGAGTTTCCAACAAAAATCCCTTCTTCTTTGGCTAATAATCTTGTATAAACAGCCGCATCTTTGTCAGTAACTTTTGTAAATCCATCAATCAATGAGAAATCTACGTTTTTGGGTAAAATGTCTTCACCAATTCCTTCTGTGATGTAAGGGTAGATTTCATTTTCGTCAAAAATTCCTGTTTCGTGGTATTTTTTGAAAACCGAGCCATAAGTATCAACTCCCCAAATTTTTATGTTTGGATTTTTTTCTTTGAGAAATTTCCCAACACCGGAAATAGTTCCACCGGTACCAACTCCTACGACAAAATGTGTAATCTTTCCTTTAGTTTGCTCCCAGATTTCAGGACCGGTTTGTTCGTAGTGTGCAACGGAATTAGATGGATTGTCATATTGGTTTACATACCAGGCGTTTGGTGTTTCTTCTGCCAATCGCTTTGAAACTGAATAGTAGGAGCGTGGGTCTTCCGGTTCTACATCAGTAGGACAAACGACTACTTTTGCACCTACGGCGCGTAGTATGTCCATTTTTTCTTTTGATTGTTTATCGGAAATTACACAAATCAATTTGTATCCTTTGATGATGGCTCCCAAAGCTAGTCCCATTCCGGTGTTACCGGAAGTTCCTTCGATGATGGTTCCACCGGGTTTCAGTCGTCCGTCTGCTTCGGCATCTTCAATCATCTTTACAGCCATACGGTCTTTTACAGAATTTCCGGGATTGAAAGTCTCGACTTTTGCTAAGACCAATGCAGGTATCTCTGTTGTTAGTTTGTTGATTTTGACCAAAGGTGTGTTTCCGATGGTTTCTAATATGTTGTTGCAATAGTTCATATCCGGATTTTGTGGCGCAAAGATATAAACTGGTTTTAGTTTAACCTATTCATTTTTGGCTTTTCATTTTAAATTAGCCATTTTACTGATTTTGTTTAATATTTTTTTACTTTCAAATTTCATTCCTTGCAAGTGTTCACCTTCAAAGTCTAAAAATGTTTTGGGTTTAGGAGCATTTTCAAAAATAATTTTTCCCTGTTTATAAGGAACTTCTTTATCTTTTTTACTATGGATAATGAGTTTGGGAATTTGAGTTAAGGTTTTGATATCCTCTTTTGCTGCATATGGTGAGATATAGTTTTTCTTTAAATATTCCTTATATTCAGGAGTATAAAATCCGGCAATATCACCAAAAGAAGACATAGCACCTTCTAAGATTAGCCCACTTATTTCACATTGATTATTTTTTGCTATGAGCGTTGCAATTTGAGTTCCAATTGAAGCGCCATAAATTATCTTTTTTGTTTGCTGTATATCTTTTCTTTTCAGTAAATTTTCAAATACTATTTGTCCATCTTTGGCAATATTCTTATGTGTTGGGATTCCTGTGGATTTTCCATAACCTCTAAAGTCAATCATTACAACTTGAAAGTTGTTCTCAACCATTTTTAACGTTATGGGTATATAGTAAGTTAGATTTCCACCAGATCCATGGAAGTAGAATATGGTGGCTTTGGGTTGAGAATTATTAGGTTTTAAGATAATAGTAGTAACTGTATCTGCTTCAATTGAGAAATTTAGTTCTATATAGTTTTTCCATTGGATGGGTTTTAAATCTTTTTTTGGAAAATAAAATTTATCATCCATTTGGGCATTTACAAAAACAGTAGCTAGAGTAAGTAAACTAGTAATTAAAAACTTCATATTTGTGATTTTCAACAAAAGTAGATTGCTGATAAATCTAGAGAAAAAATATACTGCTGAATTGTAATAATTAGTGTATGAATTGTTAAATTACCTGTTTTGCTTCATACTCTCCTTCGTTTCCTAGGCGGTCAATTCCCTGTACTACGATAATTTCTAATTTTTTTCCTTCTTTTTGTTTAGGAATAAATAAAGAATTCACATTAGGATTTAAAATCTCTGTTTCCCAACGGTCTTCATATTTTTTATACAATATCCAATGTGAAATGCTAGATTTTTTTTGAGATGACCAGTTGGCAATTATATCATAACTTTCATTCTTTAGAGTGAGTGTTGGTTTTTCTATTTTGATAGATTGTAGCCATGGTGATTTTGGAATTAATGCTTTTTCTTTATAAGGACCTGTTTTTAAATAAGAAAGCATCAAAGGACTTTTAGTCAGTCCGGCAATGCTCCAGTGAGCAACTCCAGCGCTATTTGGAACTAATTTACGAGTAAGCTCTATTTGCCGAACAATTTCTTTTGGTCGATTGTCTGTTTTTATTTCAACAGTATTGAGTCCCGGCCAAAGATGACGTTGATGCTTATTTTCTGATTCCCACCATTGAAGTAATGAAGTGAAACTTTGCCCTTTGGATTCTATAGGCCAATAAAGTTGTGGTGTAAAATAATCAATCCATCCTTCATTTAACCATAGTTTAGCATCAGCATATAATTCATCATATTGTGACATTCCTGTAATATCATAAGGAAAGCCTGGTTTCCATATACCAAATGGACTGATGCCGAATTTTACATAGTTTTTTTCGGCTTTTATTTCTTTATAGATTCGTTGAATAAATTGATTGACATTTTCTCTTCTCCAATCATCTTTTGCTAAAAGCCCTCCTGAATTTTGATAGGCTTTCCATGAACTATAATCTGGGAAATCTTTTCCTCCATTATAAGATGAATAAGGGTAGAAATAGTCGTCAAAGTGGATTCCGTCTAAATCATAACGTTTTACTAAGTCCATAACAACATTACTTACATGGTCTTGCGTTGATTTTTTTGCAGGATCAAACCAATACATTCCATTTTTTAATCGGACAATTTCATTAGGCATCTGATTAACCATAGAACTATTGGTTACATGACCACCATTTGTATGGTGCGCCCGATAGGGGTTTAGCCAGACATGTAATTCCATTCCACGTTTGTGCGCTTCTTCAATCCAAAACTGAAGAGGGTCATAGTAAGGAGAAGGAGCTTTCCCGATTTCTCCGGTTAGATAATAAGACCAAGGCTCATAAGGGCTATCATATAAAGCGTCTGCAGAAGGGCGTGCTTGAAAAATTACTGCATTGAAATTGCTATCTTTTAACATATCTAATAGAGCAATAGCTTCTGCTTTTTGCTCATTGGTTGAAAGTCCTTTTTTTGAAGGCCAGTTGATGTTTGCTACAGAGGCTATCCATGCTGCTCGAAACTCTCGATTTAGAGAAGGTAGATTAATTACCATTTTCTCTTTCTCCTTAGAAACAGGAGGAGTCGTATTTTTAGAGGAAGTAGATGTTTTTTCTGGATATGTTTTCTTTGTGATAGTTGGAATTTGTGTAGTAGTACACGAATTCAAAAAAGAGAAGATTAATCCAGTAATAAAAATTAATCGAAAAGTATTTAAAATCATAATTTTAGTAAAAATTAGACAAATGTACTTAGTATTAACGTATTATGTGACCTTATTTGTGTTTTTTAGGAAGAATTTAACTAGATTGTAATTAGTAATTTAAAATTATAAATGGCATTACCGTTCAATCTGTACTCTAGTACCTTTGGAATTTGCGCTCATTGCTGGAGCATACATATTTTGAAATGTTGTGATTCCATTAGAGAAATCTCCAGCATTATTGGCTTTTAAATCGTATTCGAACACATAAGTTCCTTTTGGAAGATTATCAAAGAAGAAATGAGTAGCAATATCTTTTGTCTTTTCATAATAGCCGATTCCATTTTGCCATTTATAGGATGATAGGACATTAACGGGTTCGAAACCACTGGCACGCATATCTTTTAGATGAATGTATTGCATGTTTTTATTAGTTTTTACAATTATTCGGACAGTGATAAGATCTCCTGTTTTTATAGGATTTTTATAGGATATTTCACTCAGTTTGACTTCGTTACCTTGAAACGTTTTTACGAATAATTTTTTCTCAATATTTACATCTGAGTTATTATTATTGGTAATGTGGTCAATATTTTCATAATAAAGTCTATACATACCGCCCCAAGCTATGCCTAGACTTGTTTTATTTATTTTTAATTTTCCTTTTTCTGGTGTGATATTTTTTCCAAAGTAGGAAGTTTTGAAAAATCCTGCTTCAGAGATTTTGTTCTCATCCTTTAGAGGATAAATAGTTTCGTTACCTAGGGTCATTGTGATTCCTTTTTCTGCATCTACCCAAGATTTCCCATAATTTAAGAGAGCAAAAACGGCTTCTGTAGTAGCTTTGGTTGTACCCCAACTTTCAGTTTGTTTATTTTTTAGTAGCCATATTTTCATTTCTTCTACACTTTTTACATCTTTAGGGGTAACTTCGGCAAAGGCAGCGATAAGTATTGCTTGGGTTTCTATTGGAGATTGGTGCCAGTACCAACCCTCAATATTATCTTTCCAATACATACCATTTTCTTGAGTAATTGTAGCTTTTCCTTTTAATTTTGTAATCATACTTTCAGCTTGTTCTTTGTAACCATAACGATGTAGGAAAGTAGTAATCATAGCTTGGTGATAAAGGTTGTATTCATCAAAGTCATTTATGTATTTTTTTATTAGAGTATTGAGGACTTTTTGTAATTCGGAAGGAATTTCTTTTTTATCAGTCCAAAAGCTACGGTAGTAGAAGTAGGATGAATAGTCCGATATATCTAAATAATCTGTCTGTTTTTTGCTTTCAATCAATTTAGTATAATATTCATTATCAAGATAGTTAATAGTATTTTTTATAACAGTGTTGATTCCACTGGTAAAATAATTATTTGACTGCTTTTTTAGTATTATTTTTAATTTTCCGAAACCACCCAATATATGTCCGGAAATAGTTTTATTTCTATTTCCACCAGGAAACCAAGGGAAACTACCATCTGGGTTTTGGCGTTTTACAAGATCGCGTTGGGATTTTTTTAAATCTCTTGTCATCTTGTTGAGGTTAAAAAATAGAGCCAGTTCCTGCATTTGTTTATCATTATCTTCTATATGGTTTAGCCATGGTGTTTCTGCTATCAATATGTTTTTTAGTTCTTCATTGGTTTCCAATGAGTTTAAAGGTATATTTTTGTTATTCCATTCATCAAAAACCTTTTTAATTTTTGGAGATGAGTTCATAATATGAGTTGATAGAATATTTCCATAAAGCCTGCTGAATAGCTGCTCGGAACATTCGTGAGGGAAAGTTTGGAGATAGGGGATTGACATTACTGCGAACCATAAAGGATTAGCTGTTAACTCTATACTTAAATTAAAGTTGATAGCAGATGTAGAAGTAGGTGAAGTGATACTTGCCATTTCATACGCTTTAGTTTGTCCTTCTTTTATAGAAATAGGAATGGTTTCTGTAACCAATAATCTATCTGTAAGAATAGGAAGTGTGTTGGACTCACCATCTGAAAAATTAGTGGAATTAACCAAAACTTTATAGCCTACCGAATTGATATTATATGGAATTTTTATTTTCCATGATGTTTCGATTGAGCTGTTGGCATCAATTTCTATTTTATTTAAGTTATCGTTATTAATAAAAATAGAATCTAAAGGTTTGCTGGTTTCCGGATCGAAAAGATAAAATAAGGCATCTCCCGATATCTTTTCATTAGATAAATTATCTATTCTGGCTGATATTAGAACCTCGTCTCCTTGTCTTAAAAACCTTGGAGGGTTAGGTGTTACCATTAATTGTTTTTGCGTTCTTGTTAGAAACTCGGCAGAGCCTGTTTTTAAATCTTTGGTATGAGCAAAAAGTAATAGTTTCCACTGGGTGAGAGCTTCAGGAGAGGTGAATTCTAATTGTACGTCTCCATTTTCGTTGGTATATAGGTTTGGGAAAAAGAAAGCGGTTTCATCTAAATTGCTTCTAGCTTTTACATTATTAAGTAACTCTATTTGCTTAGCTTTTTTAGAAGTTACAATATAAGCTCCTGCAGAAGCTACGGAACCATATATAGCTCCTGCTTGTTGAGGTGTTAAAAAATAGGTATCTGCAATTTCATTGTGGGGTAGATTTTTATCGGCTATTTTACCATCTACAATAAAAATAGGAGTAGTCTTTTTTTCAATAGAGCTTTCGTATGTTCTGATGTTGATTTTACCGACAGAAGACTGTAACATCTTTGAATCTAATAAAACTTCATCATAACTTTTTTTTATTTTTAGGTTATTGATATTGGTATATTGAAATTTTGGAGTTTTTATTTTTGGAAAATCTGTTTGTGAATTTAAATTAAATACATTAGAGTTATGGTGAAGATAGTATTGGTCAAATTGGATAAGGTCATTTAAAAAATCTTTGGTACTGTTGTAATAATAATCGTAATGGTTGTAACTATGTTTTTTTTGAGGTGTATGGTAATTAAAAATGTAGGTGTTTTTTGCAAATTTATCTAATGCAGCATCGTACATGGTAGCTAATACTTCTGCATTTATTTTGTCTTTTCCTTTTATAGTAAACGTCCATTTTTCAGGAGTTCCGGGTTGTATTTTGTCTCGAAAAACTTGTGTGGTAATGTCTAATTTTTTGTCAGTGTTTTCTTTTATGTCAAAAGCTAAACCTCCTTGATAGTAATCACTGTCATGTATAAAATCAAACTCTAATTGAGCTCCTTGTTTTAAATCACTATCTGTTGTGATGAAAGAAATAACTGCTTTGCCATCTTTCATGGCAATTTGCTGATAGTTATCCGCATGGTTGTTCCGTATCAACCGATAATTTACAAAGCCTTCAGAAAAATCGGTTAAAAAAGTAGTTGTTACCGTTTCACCAACTTTGTAAGAGAGCTTATTGGTACGTATTTCTAAAAAACTAGGTACTCCGTTTTGAAATGTGATATTATCCAAAATTTCTACAAGTTTGTAATTTTTTATGGTATCATTATCTATTAAAGTTTCAGCTTCAATCAAGTATTTTCCAGGTTTGGGATTTTGGGTTAATGTAATGTTTTGAGAATTTGTAGTATCGAACGTATTGGAATAAATTATTTTGCCACGTTTTTGTTTTGTATCGGGTAAGTGATAACCTATGTGGGGAAAATAGGAGTCAAAAATATCTTTGTTGTAATATTGATAGTGTAAATTATTTCCCAAAGTGTTGTAATCTAAGATATTGTATTTTGGAAGAAGGATTTTTTCTTCGTCAATAAGTTGAGTAATGGTTATCTTTCCTTTAGCTTCAATTTTTTGATTGTTTAAATTACTAACAGATATTTTTAATGATCCCCATTCGTTCTGTAGCATTTGCTCTGCAATGGAAAGTTCTATTTTGGCCTTGAGGTCACCTACTGTAATTGTAGTATTATTACTTTGAGATTCACCATTAATATCGGTAATATAGATAGAAATATCGTATTGATAGCTTCTTTTTTCGTTAATAGATTGGTTGGTTTCTGTGCTGAAGTCTATTTCAAAATTTCCCTCACTATCTGTAGTTGTTTCTCCATTTGCTATTTTAGAATCACCCTCGTTATTATAAGGGGAATAATAATGGTCATAATAAGAACGCCATGTATAGACTCTTTTACGTTTTATTTCGTATTTTACGGTAGCATTGGCAATGTTGACTCCGGAAAAGCTTTCTGCTTTACCGTTTATTTCAACGGAATCTCCTAACTTATAAGCCTTTTTTATAGGATTTATAAATACTTGAAATTTAGGTCTTTTGTATTCTTCTACTTTAAATTGAGTATAAGAAGAGGCTGTGTTTTGGTTAGAACCCAAGTCAGACGTCATTGTTATATAATAGGTTCCAACTGTTCCACCAATGGGTAATGTAAATTCACCAAAAATACTTCCAAATTCGTTTGTAACTGCTTCTGTTTTTGTTATTTCCTTGTAGTTATTATCCATTAGAATAATAGCTACTCTTTGTTTGGCAAGTACTTTTGTTTTTTCGTAAAATTCTTGTTTTAGTATGCCTTTATAGAAAATTTTTTGTCCAGGTCTGTAAATAGCACGATCGGTATAGATAATGAAATTTTTAAGAATAGATTCTTTATGTTCTTGTTCATACAGGGCATCTTTATCTGTCATACGATTATAATCAGAGTCTATTACAAAATATTTTTTTAGGATAGGGAAGTAGATAATACTGTTATTGTATTCCCTTTCTTTTGATTTGGCAAGAGAGAACATTCCATTTTTATCTGTGGTTCCGTTTCCGGTTTTTACCAAAATATTTTTTCGTTCGGTATTGTATTCGTTTTCATAATCGTTAATATTTTGGTACATAATGTAATCTGTATTTGCAATACTTTTTCCTATTTTAGTGTTAATTGCCTGAAATGTAACTTTGTAATTGTCTTCAAATCGTTTGATGTAGTATAAATCTGTAACCACAATATCAAATTTATCTTCGTCTTCATTGCTTTTTATGGATAGAGAATAAATACCTTCTTCTAATGGAGGTATAGCCAATGTAGTTTGATGTGTTTTGTAATCGTCGAATGTTGGAAGTTTAAAATTTAGAGTTTTAAAACTCCGTGGTTCAAGATAGCCTATATGACGTTTTGCTAACATTCGGTTTTCTTCTGAATACGGATTCCATTTAACATCTTTGTTAAAATCAATAGCTTTGGAATTTTTAAAAATTTCTATTTTTAAATTGTCGGTATTTTTATGTTGTACCGTTATAGGAATATATTCTTTTGGAAGATTTCTGTTGAATATTTTTATATGCAAGTCTTTGCTTTCAAGTTCATTAATTGTTTTTTTACAGTAGTTGTTCCAATGAGATGGTTTTATGTCATTTATTGCTTTTTGACAAAGTTGTTGGGCTTTTTTTAGATTGTCATCTGATTTTTCTGAGAGCATTAAATTAGAAGCCTGATACAATAGAAAAGCAGAGAAAGGCTCTGAATGATGAGAATCAGCTAAGCTCTCCAATGCCATTATTTGTTCTTTTGGACTTCCTTTTAAAGTGGTACTTTTTAAGTATAAAAGTGCGGTTTTGTCTTGATCTTTGCTATGAAATTGTAATAGTTTGGTTTTTAAGTGTTCGGATTTTTCATTACTATTGTTTTTAAAATCAAAAGGAAGTTCCTGTAAAAACTGAAGGTAAGCATCGACTACAATATTATATAACGTAGGTTTGTATTTAGCATAGTCAACATCGTCAATAAGTATATTCCAAAGTTTAGTTTTTTCATTTTTCAGTAATTCTTCATCTTTAAGTGCAGCGCTATAAAGTTGGTCAATTTCCCTATAGAAATCATTTAAAGTCCATGTCTTATAGTCTTCTTGAAGTTGTTCTAAAGGTGTAATGTCGGTATGTTTTATTTGTATAAAATATTCGTCTATATACGATCTATATATTTCTGCTAAATAATAGCGATACATAGCTTTTCGAAGTCCTTTAGCAGTATTAACTTTATCCCTTAGAACTAAAATAATATCGTTTTCTAAAAGATTTTCATTTTGTTCATAATGGGTAAAATACACAATATTTTTTATTTCATTTTGAATAGAATCAATTTGAGAATAGAGAGAAAAAGGAGTACCTATAAATAAAATGAAAAGTATTTTTATAAAAGATTTCATGATGTGTTTTTTAGGGAAATTTATTTTGAAATATAATTGGGAATTTCTATAATATCATCTGATTTTTTGGGGATAAAATAGCCTCCATTTTCTCGGAGTAAAATATATTTTTCAGGTGAAATTTCTATGTAGATTAAGGCGCAATCTGTATCATTTTTTTCTAATTTTCCAGTTGTTTGGTACGTTGTTGATTTTCCCATAAAGTCAACTGAGGCAAAATAAATTTGTTCAGTAATGGATTGATTTTTCAAATAAGGATTTATCCATTGTTTTTTTGAGAATTTTTTGAAAAGTTCTTTTTTGGAAAGTGTCTGAATTTCTGATACATAAATTATTTGTGCTTCATCGTCTAGGTACTTCTCTAATGGATTGAATGCTCTTTTTAAAACAAAGTCTAATTCCAATCTCATAATTGGTTGGTCGTTGTCTGTAAAATAATCATATCCAATTTCTCTGTATAACTCTGCGTTATCTGCTTTTTCTAAAAAGTGTATTGCTCCACGGTATAAAATGAGGTGACTTATACGTGGCATTTTAACATTAGAGAAAGGATGACTTTGATACTCTATATATTCGGGAGAATTGGTTACCCCACTTTTTATGGTTTTATAATAAAAATACTTACCGTTTTTTAATCCATTTTTAATATCTGAATTAAAATACGATGTGCTGTCAATTTGCTGAATGAGATTTCCTTTTTCGTCAAAGTTTTTTTCATAAATAAGTTTATTGTTTTTATAAGCACGCTCTACAGCTGTTTTTAGTGTATTTTTCCAGTAATATATGGTCGTAATCTTTTTTTCTTTACCGTAGTCATCATAAGGTTTGTTAACGTATTCTTGCGATTGGGTTTGAGGATTGTATTTGTAGTAATAGGAATCGTTATGTAAATAACCTGTAACCCCCGAAATAAGATGACCATTTTTGTAAATGGACTCTCCTAAAATACTGCCATCCGGTTTATATTCTATAGTTTTTCCGTTTTTCAAACTATCACCATATTCAACTGTTTTCCAAAGTTTTCCATCATCAAAATAGTAACTTAATTTCTTTTGCTGACTTTTGTTAATATAAATTGCATGAGATGATTCATCTCCATTCTCATCATACCAAAATAAATCTCCTACGTAGTTATTTTCTATTCCGTCTGCATAATAACCTTGCATTTGTAGATTGTTGTTTTTAGAATAATAGTCTCTCAGAAAAGACAAGTTTTCTAACTGAGGAAGCGGTAACGGACGGTAGTATATGGCTTTATTTTTACTTGTTTCTTTCCATTTTACATCAAAATATATAGTGTTCTCCTGAGAAAAAAGAATTGTTGAAAGAAAAAAAATAAAAGATAAAAGAATGTATTTTGACATTTTCATAGCAATGATGTTTTTCATTCTAATTCGGTTTTAAAATCACCTTTAATTTCAATTTCTCCATTGCAATCTGATTTACAAATTCCTTTAAAATAAAACCTACCGAAAATCATTTCTCCTTTTTGTTTAGGGATTGATTTTACCGTTAAT
>JBKEAG010000077.1:0-13347 GCA_047972025.1 Moheibacter sp. | reverse complement strand
TTTAGAAATTTCGCTGTTAAGTATTGTATTCATATCAAAAATATTCTGCCAAAGCTAAAGATTGTTCTGTACTTGTTTTTCCAATATATTTCAGAAACATTCTTTCTGTACTATGTCCTGTTGCTGCCATTAAATACTGATTAGGAATTTCGCCAAAGAAATTACTCGCAAAAGAACGCCTACCAACATGAGTTGAGATTAATTCAAATTTTGGGTATTTACCTTTGACTTTTCTTTGATTAATTTGTTTTCCACCACTTATTACTTCGTTTATTCCTGCAATTTCGCAAACTTCTTTGATATAGGTATTGTATTTTTGAGATGATATTTTTCTTGGAAAATCGCCATCCCTTTTATCTAAAATTTTTTGAACCCTTTTGTGAAGAGGAATTGCGATTAACTTTTGTGTCTTTTTTTGAGTAAATTCAATTATTGACTTACCTTTTTCAATTCTTATTTTATCTTTTGTGAAATTTAAAAAATCAGAAACTCTTTGACCTGTAAAACACGATATAATAAGCCAATCTTTAGCATTTTCTAAATAGTCATGTGGTAAAGGAGTGTTTTCAATAATATCTAATTCATCAAAGGTCAAATAAATAATATCTGTTTTCTCAGTTTTTAATCTTAATGATTTCAATTGTGAATGGATTTTGATGCCGTTTGCTTCGGCATGATAACAGATAGTTTTAATAAATTTCAAATTCCTTGATGTATAATTGGGAGCATAATTTAAAGAAAGACAATATTTTTCAAATTCATTCTGAAATTCAACATTAATGTTTTCGATTAAAAGACTTGATATTCTGTTTTTCTTTTTAAGCCCATCAAGTATTTTCTTGATTGTTTTTACTTTGGATTTTAGGGAGTCGCTTATATTAACTCCTTTCGATTCAACATAAAAATCAATGTAATCAACTATGTCATTAGGAATTATGCTTTTTGAGTCATCTTTTTTAATAGGAGGGTGTATGACATTTTTTAGCCAATTTGTATTTACAATTTCCGTAGTATTGGATTTATAAAGATTTTCAATCGTATTTTTTAAAATTAACAGTCTGTTATTCGCTTCTTTATTAATGGCTATTTGATTTTTAGTGTCTGCATCTCTTTTTTCAACCATTTTGCCTTTAACTTCTCTTATGTACTTTTCTTTAAAAAATCCATTTTCAGAATCCCAATTTTCAAGAAGTACTACTTCTTTTGTTCTGCCCCAAACATCGACATCTCTCCCATCTGTAATTCTTACATGGATTGGAATTTCCTTATCCTCATCTTTTTTTCTAAGTAAAAATTTGACTTTCAGCATTTGTGAATTTATTTTGCTAATCAAATATAGTGAAAATAAGTGTGATGTAAAAGTTATTGCACGACATTTGCACGACATTTATAAAAGTTTAATCATTTTTAAATCTCGGTAAAAATACCTATTTCAGAATTAAAAACTATGGTTATTAGTTAGTTATAAAATAATCTGATTTCGATAGATTTTATGAAATTGCAACAAATTTTAGAAATACAGTCCCTTCCTCTCTGCTCTATTTTAGAGGGGTATTAGCGACTGAAAAGAAGAAATACCCCCTCTTTTTAATTAAATAAAAGGAGATAAAAAAGGTAAAAAAGAGTAAAGTTTACGCAAATTTTACGTAAATGAAAATCGAATTTAAAATAGATAAACGATACAAGGGAAAAAAGGGTTATCCGTTAATCCTTAGTGTTTACTTGTCTATAAAAGACAGAACCACAACGTCATTAGGGTATTTTGCTGATGAGTCTAATTGGAACTTTATCTTAAATGAGCCAAAAAAAAATCATCAATATTACTTGGCTATCTCAGATTGCGTGAGTAATTCTCCAAATTCTTCTGTAACAAAAGTTAAACTCCCTATGGTTTCGTACCAATATTTAGGTCGGTTTCGATATAAGTCATTATTTTACCTTATTAAATTCAATGGGTTCTTTTTGGGAGTACATTTTTAATGATATAATTTCTCCACTAGTGTTAGTTATAAATTGAATGTCAAATTGAGGGTTAAATATGTCTTTAAAATCGTTAGTAGGTTTTAAGAAAAATGTATCATAATTCAAATGTTCCAATCGAAATTTGTAAGTAGGTAAAACAGCAAATAACGCATCATCTTCTTTTACAACTTCTATTGTTCCAAATCCTCTTGCGTGGTAAGTTCCACAAAAGGAATTTAGAGGGTGAGTTGGCATTTTATCTTTGT
Organism: Moheibacter sp.; assembly: GCA_047972025.1. Taxonomy (GTDB): domain Bacteria; phylum Bacteroidota; class Bacteroidia; order Flavobacteriales; family Weeksellaceae; genus Moheibacter. The sequence goes on along the minus strand of JBKEAG010000077.1, from coordinate 11,119 downwards.
TAAACTTTTTATAAGGAAGTGGTTTATAAATTTCGGTTACATTAACTGGGTAGTTGGGGACTGGATCAATTTTAAATAATCTTCTGGCAATATTATCTACCACCATAAATGGTAAAGTTGAGCTGTCTTGATTTGTTAAAACAACAATTCCTACGCCATCAAAAGGATATATTGCAAGATCCGATGAAAACCCAAAAGTGTTTCCTCCATGTTCTATTCTATAACGTCCGTAGCTAGACCTTAAACGCCAACCAAAGCCATCTCCGAACAAAAAAGCATCTTTTTCGTACGCATCTTCACTTTTAATGTTTTGAAGCCTTGTTGCTTTATACACATATTGTTGTGGTATAACTTGATTTTCTTTATACAATCCATCATTCAACCAAGTTAACATCCAATTTGACATATCATTTACCGAACTCTTAATTGCACCTGCTGGACTGATGGAGTTAAAGTCTTCGAATTTCACTTTCTCGATTTCTCCTTTATATATGCCATAAGGTAAGGAGTAATTAGATGCTTTTTTCATGTCCTCCAATATGGTATACGAATTTGTCATTTCCAATGGAGTAAATATTTTTTCTTGAATGTTAGCCTCCCAACTATCTCCTGTAACTTGCTCAATAATTGCACCTGCAAGAGTATATGCCATATTGCTGTATTCAAAACTATTTTTTACTTCAGCTTCAGGTTTTAAATACTTGAGTCGTTGTACCATTTTCAGTCGGTTTTTCTCAGGAAAGACAATTTGTGAAGTCCCTTGGTTGCCTATTCCGCTCTTGTGACTGAGCAAGTCTTCAATCGTTATCAAATTGTTCATTTTATCATTATAGAACTCAAAATTGGGAAGATAAGATGCCGGTTTGCTTTTTAAAGAAAGCTGGTTTTCAAATTCTAAAATACCCAAAATAGAACCTGTAAATGCTTTTGTAACAGAACCAATAGGAAAGATAGTGTTTGTAGTAACAGGTAACTTATTTTCTAAATCCCGATACCCAAATCCTTTTGAATAAATAACGCTATTGTTTTCAACTACCGAAACCGAAAGTCCAATAGCATTGTATAATTTCATTAAATTTTCAATGTCCTGCTCTAATCCTTTTAAACGATGGTCTGTTGTTTGAGCAAAACTAAAATGTAAGCTGAAAAATAAAATTGAAACTAAAATGTATTTTTTCATTCTGTAAATTTTGTTATTGATTTTTGCCTAGTGTAAGGAAAACCCAAAGTGTCGGTAAAATACGGAGTATGCCTTTCGTTTTTTAGCTCTTTGTGCAAAGCTATGTTTACGATGAGGTAAAAAACGTTCACTTAAGTTAATAAACACTTAGTTTTTTTCTTTTTTGGGCATACGTGCTCGAATTCTACTCAAAGATTGCGGTGTGATACCTATATAACTCGCCAATTGACGCTGAGGAATGCGTTGAACCAAATCGGGTCTTTTTGCTAATAAATTGGAGTAACGCTGTTCTGGGGTTGAAATTTTAAACTCATTAAAATCCAATTGCTCTTTGGCAAGAAGCTCTTCAGATAAAATTCGGCAAAGACTTTCAAATTTGGGAAATTTTTGAAACATTTCTTCTTCCATATTGGAATCGGAAATTACTAGAATAGAATCTTCTACACAATCAATATAGTATTCTGAAGGTTTGTTGTCACTAACACAATGAGGAGACAAAACCTCCATTTCTACATAAAAACCAGTCGATTTTTCTTCACCATCTACTACGTAATAGGTTCTTAGACATCCGCTTAAAACAAAAAATCCGTTATTTATTTTTTTGCCCTGCTCAAGTAAGACCGTCTTCTTTTTTACTGAACGAAAAATATCCAATGAAAGAAGAGTACTCTTTTCGTTTTCTGTTAATTCGATATATTGTGAGATGAAGATTAATAACTTGTCTTTCATTTTGATTTTAAATTTTACAATACCTTTTAGAGGTGTTTAGTTGAATAAACACTAAACTGTTAAAAGTATCAATTGCCCCAAAGAAAATAAGATTTGAGAAGTATATAAAAATATAACTTTTATCACTTCAAGCTATCTTTTATGGGTAATTCAGCCTTTTTTAAATCTGATTTTACTTTTTTCGCTTCTATTTTTCCGTCTGATTTGGTAAGTGAATCTTGAAGTAAACTATGTTTTTTCAAATCACTTTGTTTAGTATTATCAATCTCATATTGCAATTGTTGTAATGAGTCTTTACTGATAGTAGAATCTTGTGCTTCCGGTAGCTCCAAAGGATAATTCCCAAAAATTCCAATCAAATTAAAAGTACTATAAACCGTTCGATTTTTTCTATTACCAAGCGCAATGATAGTTGCTTCATTTTTAAAATCACGAACATATGTGGTATAGTTTCCGTGCCACCAACCGTTGTGGTAAAGGATTTTAGACCCATCGTCCCATTCCATCATCCGGATACCCAATCCATAATTTTTAATTCCTTTTGATTCGTAGCTGTACCCTTTCCAAGCAATTTTCTTTAACTCTTTAGGTAGAAACTTATCAGAATACATGGCAATATCCATCTTGAACAAATCACGTGGAGTCGAATAAATATTTTTATCACCATAAGTAGTGTCCAAATAATCAAATTTCCACTCTTTACCATTGAAATAATATGATTTAGAAACATTGGCAGAATCCTTTTCAAATTCCATCACAAAAGTGTTTTTCATTCCCAGTGGCCGAAACACCATATAGTCCATAGCCTCTGGATAACTCTTTCCAGTTACTTCTTCAATGATTAGGGCAAGAAGTATAAAATTGGTATTGTTGTAAGAAAAATTTTTGCCGGGAAGTGATGCTGCATCCGGCTTTTTTGTGATAAGAATATTCAGTACATCCTGATTGGTAATTTGCTTTGTATTATCCCAATAATTTTTATCATCTGAAAAATAAAGATAATTAGGCAATCCACTTCTATGGTTGAGTAAATCTTCCACTTTCACATTTTTGTAAGGAAATCTTTCTAAATAAGTACTGACATTTTCATTTAAGTTTATTTTTTTGAACTCTACAAGTTTTAGAATAGCGAGTCCGGTCAATACTTTAGAAATAGAGGCAATGTGTATGGGAGTCTCGGCGGTAATGGGCGTTTCGGTTTCAAAGTCAGAATAGCCAGAATATGCTTCATAGATAACTTCCCCATGTTGAGCAATTAGAAATCCACCACTCACCTTATTATACAGCCAATAATCGTTATAAAACTGATTAATTTGATTGTATTTATCTTCTCTTTCAGTTAAACTAGCTTTTTGAAAGTTATACGCTTTTTCCCAATCCAAAGAGTCGAATTTTGGGAGGATATTATTTTGATTTTTAGTAGTTTTAGGTAAGTTGTGTTCTTTTTTGCAATGGGTAAAAAATAGGAGTGAAAATATACCCAAAAACCAAATCCATTCTTTCATAATCACATCAACTCTTGTTTGTATTAGAGTACAAATTAAACCAAAAACTTGGAGTTTTAATAAAAAATGAGAAGTTTATCTTACTTTGATTTGATAACTTGTGAAGCTCGTTCACTTAAAAATATACTGGTTGCCATGGCTACATTTAAACTTTCTATTTGCTGCGAATTTCCAAATCGTGGGATGTTTATTTTTTTTGTGATAAATTCTTCCAAATCATTAGAAATCCCATTTGCTTCATTTCCCATTAGCATAATAGCTTGCTTAGGAAATTCCGATTGGTAAATACTGTCACCGTTCATAAAAGTTCCAAGAATAGGATTTTTATAGGAAGAAAAAAGTGAATTTAAGTTGGTGTAATTTACTTGAACCCGTAGAAAAGAACCCATTGTGGCTTGAATTACTTTAGAATTGTACAAATCTACCGTTTCGTTAGAACAAATTATTTGCCCTATGCCAAACCAATCTGCTAAACGGATGATAGTCCCTAAATTACCAGGATCACGAACATCGTCCAATGCTAATACAAAACCATTTAAATCAATAGATTGCTCATCGGGAATTTCACAAACTGCCAATGCAGTATTAGGTTGGATCAATTGACTTATTTTTTTTAATTCACGTTCAGTAATAAGTTCAACAGTTGCTTCAGAAGTATCAAAAATTGGTTCGGTTGTATAAATTTTTTCAATTTTTGTGTCACTTTCTAGAACTTCTTCTATGATTTTAACACCCTCAACAATAAACTTGTTGTACTTTTGTCTAAATTTTTTTTTAACCAAAGAATTAATTAGTTTGGTGTCATTATTCGTAAGCATCTGAAATGAGATTTCTAAACGCAAAGATAACATTATTCCTTTTTCTCCTGTTAATCGTCCTCGGATGTAGTACTACGAAAAAAGTTCCTGAGGGAGAATTTTTATTGAAAAAAAATGAATTTAACTTCGAAGGAAAAGATAAACCTTTTCAATCCAGTTTACCAGAATACGTAAAGCAAAAACCTAATGGTGGAGGTTATTTGAGCTTTCTTCCATTTAAACTGATGCTTTATAATTTGGTGTCAGAAAAGTTTGATACTACTTTTACGGAATACTATGACTTGACGAAGAAAAACAGAACACAAGAATCTTTGGATAGTTTGTTAGTGAAAAATAATTTAAACGAATATTTAGGTAGAAATCTTTGGCTAAAACGATTGGTTTATAGCTCTGGTGAACCTCCGGTGTTGATAGATACCGCTATGTCTAGTTTTTCTGAGTCAAATTTGGAGCAATTTTATGCAGATCGAGGTTATCGTGACGCATTGGTTACATCTTCACATGAATTTGATACGGTTGGGAAAAAAGGGAAAGTAATTTATGACATAGTTCCGGGTGAAGAGTCTATCATAAAATCATACGAATATACTATCTCTGACTCGGCTATTCTAAGGCATTATGAAACACTACTACGTCGAAGAGGTGCCAAAATTATTCCTGAAAAACGTTTTGACATAGATGATTTTATTCTAGAACGAGACCGCATTTCAGAATATCTGAAAAATAGAGGTTATTATGAGTTTAATGATGATGGAATGGCGATTGAATTTATAGCTGATACAACAGTTAGTGACAAAGAATTACAACTAACCTTACTTATACCGAAAGAAAGAGAAGACTCTCTCTACACTCAAGAAAAGTTTTCCAGGTACCGTTATGGAAATATCCATGTATATCCGGACTCTGATGAAGTAGCAGAAGGGAAACAAGCACCGATTTACTATGATACGATTTATGATGGATACCACTTGCATTACGTAGACCCTAAGATGAAGTATCGTCCTAAGTTTTTTACAGATGCTTTGGCAATTCGTGACAGTTCTCTGTATCGGCTAACTGCTGAGTCAAATACCAAGCGAAATATATTTAAACGAGACGGAATTAGCATGACTCGTTATAAAAACACCAAGAATGAAGTTGAGCTGATAAAAGGTGATAAAACGCTAGATGTAGATTTGTATTTCCGGCCAAAGAAAAAGTATGATTTCTTCTACGGAGCTGAACTTTCTTGGTCTGAGTTTATGAATTTTGGAGTTTCACCACAAGTTTCATTGGTTGCTAGAAACTTATTTAGAGGAGGTGAAGATTTAGAAACAACAGTACGGGGAACTTTGGGAAATGTCAACAAAAAATTTACGGATGATAGTAGTTTTTTCAATGCTTTTGAAATGACATTTCAGACAAAATTAAAATTTCCGTACTTATTCTTTCCATTTAACTTAGACAAGGTTTTTCCAAAACGCTATTACAAAGAGTCAGACTTACGTTTGGGTGCATCTGTTCAGCGTAATATTGGTTTGGGGAGAATTACGTACTCAACAGGAATTGACTACAATATTTCGTTTAGAGATACCCACTCACATACGTTAAGTATTCTCAATACAGAGTTTGTAAACAATGACCAAAATGAAAATTATTTCAATGTTTTTGAAGGAGACAATGCAATAAAAAATTACTTTTTCAACAATTATTACTTCATGTACAATCCTGGTGCAAGTATTGATTATTTCAACGGAGTGATTAGTGACCAAGATGTATTTCAACTAATTCACAACGATCCTTCATTTCTACAAACGTTAGATGAAGGAGGAGTAGAGGCGTTTACATTGTTTGAAAACATGAACTTTAGAAGACAGACCATCACACAAAATGTTTTAATATCTTCTATGATTTATCAGTATGTGCTCAACCAAAGTGAACGTCCTAATGTAAAGAATCCATGGTACTTTCGGGGTAGGGTAGAGTTAGCGGGCAATGTACTTAGTTTACTGGATAATGCCTTTGGATTTGAGAAAGTAGGAACGGGACAAGATGCAGAGTCGGGTGCCGTATTTGGAGTTCCCTATTCACAATTTATAAAATTTGACATAGACATACGCAAATATTTCCCCATGGGGTCAAAGTCAACACTTGCAACTAGAATGTTTGCCGGTATTGTACAACCCTATGGAAATACAGATTTCATCCCATTTGTACGAAGTTATACAGCAGGTGGAGCAAATGACGTTCGGGCGTGGGAAGCAGCAACATTAGGTCCGGCAGCATTTCCTCGGTATAGTGGTGGAACAGAAATGTTTGCCATAGAACGACTGAAATTATTATTTAGTACAGAGTACCGTTTCCCTCTATTGGGAATTTTTGAAAGTGCCCTATTTGTAGATGCTGGAAATATTTGGGGAACGAACAAAGACAATGAAATTACTTTGTTTAAATTTGATGAATTTTATAAAGAACTAGGAATAGGAGGAGGATTAGGGCTTCGATTAGATTTTACATATTTTCTTCTGCGGTTTGACCTCGCCTATAAATTTCATGATCCAAGTTACTCCGAAGGAAACCGTTGGAGGTTTAAAGACATCAATCTACTAAAACCACGACTTTCATTTGGAATTAATTATCCTTTTTAAGGAGAAGTTATCTATATTTGTATGAATAATTATACTAAAAACATAAATTACCATGAGTAGAAAATTCCCTGCCGGAGTTGCAACCGGTTCTCTTGTAAAAGAAATCATTCAAGACGCAAAAGAAAATAAATACGCTCTACCTGCCTGTAATGTTATCGGTTCTAGTTCCGTTAATGCAGCAATGGAAGCAGCCGTTGAAGTAAATTCCCCATTGATTATTCAGTTTTCAAATGGTGGAGCTGTTTTTAATGCAGGAAAAGGTTTGAAAGGAGAAAACCAACTTTCTGCTATCAAGGGCTCAATTGCCGGAGCACTTCATATCCATACTTTGGCAGAGGCTTATGGTGCTACAATTATTTTACACACAGACCATTGTGCAAAGAAGTTATTGCCTTGGATAGACGGTGTGATGGATGCCAATGAAGACTTTTACCATAAAACAGGGAAAACATTGTTTAGCTCACATATGTTAGACTTGTCAGAGGAGCCGTTAGAAGAAAACATGGAAATTTCTAAAAAATATTTAGAAAGAATGTCCAAAATTGGAATGACGTTAGAAATAGAATTAGGAATTACCGGAGGAGAAGAAGACGGAGTAGATAACAGTAATGTAGATAATTCACTGCTTTATACTCAGCCCGAAGAGGTTGCCTATGTTTATGAGCAACTAAAAAGTGTAAGTGACAATTTTTGGGTAGCAGCAGCATTTGGAAATGTACATGGTGTGTACAAGCCAGGTAATGTAGTATTGACTCCTAAAATTCTAGACAATTCTCAAAAATTTATAGAAGAAAAATTCAACACAGCAACTAATCCGGTTGATTTTGTATTTCACGGAGGCTCAGGTTCAACTTTAGAAGAAATCAGAGAAGCGATTGGTTATGGAGTTATAAAAATGAATATAGACACAGACCTTCAATATGCTTTTATGGAAGGAATTCGTGACTATTTTGATGCTAAAAAGGATTATTTACAATCTCAAATTGGAAATCCGGAAGGAGCAGATAAACCAAATAAAAAAGTATACGATCCGAGAGTTTGGTTAAGAGAAGGAGAAACATCATTCAAAAATAGATTAAAACAAGCATTTGAAGATTTGAACAATGTTGGAAGACTTGGATAAAATTTACGAAAGTAATAACGAAGAACCCAAAAAAATGGCGTGGTTTAGAAGAACAAAAAAAAATATCACTACAGAACAAAAAAAGGATTTACCAAAAGGACTTTGGTACAAGTCACCAAGTGGTAAAATTATAGATACAGAAGAGTTAAAAGCAAATCTTTATGTCAGTCCTGATGATGATTTTCATGTACAGATAGGGAGTCAAGAGTATTTTGAAATTCTTTTTGATAATTCAAAATTCAAAGAATTAGATACCAAAGTAGAAAGCAAAGACCCACTGAATTGGAGCGATACACAGAAATACAAAGACCGTTTAAAAAATGTAAAGAAAAAGACAGGACTTACAGATGCTATCCGAAATGCAACGGGTAAAATGAATGGACGAGATGTTGTAATCAGTGCTATGGATTTTAAATTTATCGGAGGTTCATTAGGTTCTGTGATGGGGGAAAAAATTGTGCGTGCCATAGACTATGCACTGAAACACAATTTACCCTATATACTGATTACACAATCAGGAGGAGCCCGTATGATGGAAGCGGCAATTTCTCTTATGCAGTTGGCAAAAGTAGAAGCAAAACTTACACAGTTATCAGATGCTAAAATTCCTTACATAACCCTACTAACCAATCCAACATTTGGAGGAATCACAGCTTCATTTGGTTCAGTTGGAGATTTAGTGTTAGCAGAGCCGGGAGCTTTAATTGGGTTTGCCGGTCCCAGAGTAATCAAGGAAACTATAGGTCGAGATTTGCCGGAAGGATTTCAAACCTCTGAATTTTTATTGGAAAAAGGATTTGTAGATATGATTGTGCACCGAAAAATGTTGAAACAACAGTTGACAGATTCTATTAACTTATTGATGCCCTTAGAGGTAGCAAATAGTAAAGTAAAAAAATAAAAAATATTTGTTTTTAATAAATGGGATTGACTATATTTGCCTCCCAATTGCGAGAATAGCTCAGCTGGTAGAGCACGACCTTGCCAAGGTCGGGGTCGCGGGTTCGAGTCCCGTTTCTCGCTCTGATTGAAATAATAAAGTACCATGCCCTGGTGGTGGAATTGGTAGACACGCAGGACTTAAAATCCTGTGGACATTAGTCCGTGCGGGTTCAAGTCCCGCCTGGGGTACTAAGACTGAAAGTCGTACTACAATTGACTTTCAGTCTTTTTTAGAAAAGACTTCTTAGCATTGTCACTTCTTTAACAGTTAATAAAATCGTTAATAGAAATGGCTAAAAAAATCTTACTTCAACACGGCTGTTCAATGAGCACACCTTCGGTATTTCCAAAAAATTGGAAGACTGGAGGAAAAACTTTGTTGAACTTAGAATGGAGGGTTCAATATTATTTTTACGACCCAGAGTTCCACGAAAAATATCCTTATGGAAAATTAATGATAGTAAAGGGGATGAACTCCTACAAAGATGTTATTCAAAGAAGACAAGCAACATCTTTGTTAATTGAAAATGAAATTAGGAACAATCAAAATGGTTATAACCCCATATCAAAAACTTTTATAAATGCTGAAGAAGATAGTTTTGATTATGAGATTCATCCAAACACAAAATTCATTGATGCCTTAATTCTTTCAAAAGAAAGACTGTCAGTAGGAGAATATACACACAAAGATATTAAAGGAACTATTAATCAAATTAAAAAAGCTGCAAAACAATTAAGGCTTATTGATAAACCAATTTCAGGAATAAGGATTAGGCACTTACGTTCTTGCTTGGAGCAGATTGAAAAAAAATAATATACCACACTCAAATCATCGTTACAACAAAAATAGAGCGCATTTACTGATTCTATTTAAAAACTTGGTGGAGTATGAATCTATTGATTATAATCCGGTTAGGGATTTGAGTAAAAAAACAATCGAGAAACGACAACGGGAAGTTATTTCTTTGGAAAAATTCAAGGAAATAATTACTGAGTTAAAAAATAAACATTACAACCTCCACAGATTTTTGTTGGTGTTTTTTTACGCAAGTGTTAGAACAACTGAAATACTGTCAGTTCAAAAAAAACACGTGGACTTAGACAAACAGGAGTATGAAGTGTTGATTAAAAAGGGGAAGCAATATGCTTGGGTTAAAAAAATAATAATACCCGCTGCCCTACCATATTGGAAAGAGATTTATTCTAATACCAGAAATCCAGAAGATTTTTTGTTTTCTCACAGATTAGTTCCCGGAAAAAAGAAACTTAACAGACAACAGATTTCTAAGTATTGGTTGCGTTGGGTTAAAAACCCCAAAGGTATAACGGAAGATTTTTATAGCTTAAAACACTTATTTACCGATATGTTAGATGAATTTCAAAATAGCCCCAACTTTGATTTAGCACAAGAAATGGCTTCACACACGAACTCAAATACAACTGATATTTATAGAACTGGCAAGGAGAAAAGAAAAAATGAAAACTTAAAAAAGGTATCTATATCAATAAATTAAAAAACTCCTAACGGTTTTCCGTAAGGAGCAAACATTAACTTTCTCTAAAATCTCGATTTAATTCATAAGTCAAAAAGTAGTAGAAAAACATTGCTTTCATTGGCTTTGAAAGGTTTATTTTTCTGTCATTATTTTTATTAGTAAACAAAAGACTTATGTATGATTTGGTAAGTGCCAATTGATTAACAAAGTCGTTCCTTTTTATTCCAAATTCAAGCATTTTAGCTTGAATCCAATCTATTGTAATATCATCAACGCCTAAAGAAAAAACATTTGGAATAATATGTTTGTCAGGGAATACTTCTTTCGCCCGTTCGTGGAGTTGTTTTTGATTTAGAATATAGCCGTTTTTTAGCTGTTTCTGTGAGATTAGAACGCTTTCATCGTCTAATAGTTCTATCTCAATTCCAAGTCGTCTATATCCTTGAATTTGGGCTTTCTGTTCTTTTGTTAATATTAGTGTTTCCATAACTTTAAATTCTATTTCTTACAATTGTTGTTTTTGATGGCTCAAAACTCATTATTTGCCCCATAAATTCATATTTGGCAACCCAAAATTGTCGCACTATTTCCCCTTTACTATTTGTTACTGTCATAAAATCGCAGACAGTACAAATGTCTTTTCTTTTGCCGGGACGAACAAATTTATCGCCTATATTTATGTTATTATCAAATTTCATT
>JBKEAG010000036.1:0-8546 GCA_047972025.1 Moheibacter sp. | reverse complement strand
CAGGGTCAACTGAAAATACAGGAATTACACGTAACAAACGACCACTTGGTAAACCATAAACACTCAGTTGGCCACTAAAACCTCCTGATACAAAATTATAAAATTCGTCATACTGCCCTGGTGCTACATAGGTTTTAGCTGCAGCGTCTCCTCCTACTGCTTCACTTGCTCCTTTCGGTTTACAAGAAGTGAAATTGCTAACTAATATCACTGACATCGTAAATGCAATTATATTTTTCATCATGAGTTAAAAGTTTAATTAATTAAATTTATATAATCTTAATATTTCTAAAATGCTGTTTTATTTAACTCCATCATTTTCACGCATAAACTCTAAAATATCTCTCGCTTCATTGTCTGCTAAGTTTTGGTTAGGCATTCTCACTAAGCATAATTCTAGTTGTGCTTGAACTTCAGGATCTTTATCAATCATCGGATCAGGGTTAGTTATAAAATTCATAATCCAGTGTCCATTTCTTCTTTCTGTTACACCCTGCCATCCCGGACCTACTAACTTTTCATCTGTAAGTTTGTGGCATGAGAAACATTTGGTTTCGGCTATTGCCTTACCTTTCGCAGCCATAGTAGCATCTAATGCTCCTAATGTTACATTTCCTTCATCAAACTTTCCTTCTCCACGGTTTGGGTCATACCCCACTTTATCCGCTATCATACTCTTTGATTCATCTGAAGAGTCTGAGTCTCCTTTATTTTCATTACCACCTCCACATGAACTCATCACAAGAAGCGATGCTAGACCAATAATAGTTAAAATTTGTTTTGTCATTTTCCAATTTATTTTTTTCACATACAAAGGTATTAGAGATAAACACCTATTTATATGATTAGAGTCATAACAAACTGTTGAAAATGGGATTGAATGTTCTAAAATAGACCTTTTCAATTTTAATCAATTTAATGCTTTCCTCTTTTAGCAGAGTAGTTAAGAGATATTTCATACTGTAAAAAAGAGTATTAAAAATATTAACTATAAAAAAGATGATTTCAATCAGGTTTAATCCTGAATTAGCCAATAACCCTAAATTCATCCTCCTTATTATACATTGCACAAGTAAATATCTATATTTGCTTTCATAATGAAGATTCATGTTGAAGATAATTATAATAGGGATAATCGTTACCACAATCAATTTAGTCATACAAGCATTGGGAAGTTTGTCTTGGCTTCGTAAAATTTCGGTATCTGTAAAAGAAGCCCATAAGTTAAGTAACCGTACTATACTCCGAGTTTTAACGGTTTCCTTTTGTCTATTTACACTCATTCACAGTATCCATGCGTTAGTTTGGGCTTTATGCTACTGGATTATTCCCGAAACCGGCAGTGAATTTTCAAACTTTGCCGAAGCCGTTTATTTTTCATTAGTTACCTTTACAACTTTAGGTTATGGCGATATTTCTTTAGAATCGGAATGGCGACTACTCTCCGGATTAGAAGCTATAAATGGAATTATGCTCATTGGTTGGTCAACAGCAATGATGTATTCTTTAATTCAAAATATATACAAGAAATTAAAATAAAACGATGGCAAAATCGAAAAATAAAAAAGGGCGTTCAGTCAAAAAAATAAGTATATTAACGGTTATCATAACCTGTTTTATTTTTGTGTGGTACATTGCTTCTGACAGAATTACGCCCAATACGGATCAAGCGCGAGTAAAAGGTTTGGTTTTACCGGTTTCGCCCATGGTAAGTGGTTATGTTACACAAGTAAATGTAGCTTTACATTCGCAAGTAAAAAAAGGCGATACTTTATTTGTTATTGACCGTAAACCATACGAAATTGCCGTAGCACAAGCCGAAACCAATTCGGAAAAAGTTTCGCAATCTATCAATGCCGGTATTTCTTCTATAAAATCGGCAACAGCACGTTTGAGCAAAGCCAAAGTTCAGCTTGACCGAGCTACTAAAAATTGGGAACGTACCAAACGGGTTATTGCACAGCACGAAGGAGCTCTTTCCGAAGCCGATAAAGACCGTTCTGAAGCCAGTTATTTAGAAGCTATAGAACAAGTTGCATCGGCACAAGCCGCCGTAGAAAAACAACGTGCTGCCTTAGGACCAACAGATGCGAGTAATCCCGATAACAAATCGGTTTTAAATCAATTGGAAAAAGCACAATGGGATTTGGCTCATACCGTAATTGTGGCTCCATCTGACGGTGTTATTGAAAGTTTCAACGTGGAAGTTGGTTATTTTGCTGCTGCCGGACATTCGTTGGTTTCGCTGGTTTCTAATGACGATATTTGGATTCAAGCTAATTTAAAAGAAAACAACCTTTCAAATATTCAATTAGGAAATGAAGTTGATTTAATTTTTGACATAGAACCCGGAAAAGTATTTAAGGGAAAGGTTACCAGTATTGCGTATGGCGTAAGTACTGACAGAACCAATGCCGGAGATTTACCTAAAGTTACAACGGCACAAGGTTGGCTGCGCGATCCACAGCGTTTTCCGGTAATTATTGAAATAGAAGATAGTAAAATTAAACGTAAATTACGACAAGGAAGCCAAGCCGAAATAGTGGTTTATACAGGAAATAATTGGTTGCTAAACACTTTGGCAAGTATGCGTATTTATATACTTTCTAAATTTTCTTATGTTCGGTAAAGTAGTACAATTTTATGAAGGATTAAAAGAAGATACGCCCATTTTACGTTGCGTATTTGGGGTTACTTTGGCATTGCTCATTGCTACTTCATTAGGCTATTTAGTACCGCATTTAACCGCCATATTTGCGCTAATGTTTTTAGAACCCAGTCGAAAAAAACCTTTGGGTTTGAAATTAGAAATTATCTTAATTCTAGCCATTTCATTGTTTGGTTACATTGGTGTTTTATTAGGTAATTATTTAATAGATTACCCTTTGGTTATCATGCCCGTTTTAGGATTGATTATATTTTGGACATACCGATTGGTTAAAATTCCACAGCCGGTTCGATTACTGTTTCTAATTTTGGCAACTTTAATTCCATTTGTGAGTATCAATGCTAATTTATTAGGAAATGTGGTGCTTTGGGCTTTGCTATTCAACCTTATTATAGCATCGGTTGTGGTGCGTATAGCATTTTTTCTTTTTCCGGTCCAACAAATAATTCCATCTGAAACAACTCCGGAAAAAGCAAGTCCTTATGTGGGTTTTAATTTAGATAAATTAGCTTTCAATAGTCTTTTGGTTGTGTTTCCGTTGGTTTTAGTATTTTATATTTTTAATACAAATGTGGCTATTTTAACCATGGTTTTTGTGGTATTACTTAGCTTCGACCCTTTTGTATATCAGTCCAAAAAGGGAATTGGACTTTTGGCTGCCAATGCTTTAGGTGGATTGGCAGGAATTATTGTGTATAACATTTTGGTTATTGCACCTAGTTATTTGCTCTATATTTTTGTAAGTTTATCCGTAGCTTTTTATTTTGTGAGAAATTTGTACTCAGAGAAAAAAATAGCTCCCATTTTTAAAATTAGTTTCAACACTTTTTTTGTAGTTATGGGTGTCATTTCTACTTCTACCGAAGAAGGCGGAACGACCATTTGGGAACGATTGATACAAATAGGACTTGCAGTAATTTATGTGATTATGGCATTTAAAATTGTCAATAAATTAAATCCTCCGAAAATAAATATGAATGAAGCATAACATTTACACATATCTACTCATATCCTTGTTTTTATTAGGTTTGGTTTCATGCCGTATCCAGAAAGATTACACAGCTCCTACGCTACCGGAAACCGAAACTTACGGTAATTTGGTTACCGATAGTACGAGTTTTGCCAATATTGCTTGGTGGAATATTTATAACGATTCGGTTTTAACAAATTTAATAGAAGAAGGATTACAGAATAATTTAAGTTTAAAAAGTATTGTCAATCAAATAAAACAATCGCAATTACAGTTAGAAATTGCCGAATCGCAACTTTATCCGGCAGTAAATTATGGACTTACGGGCGACATTACCAAAAACACACTAACTTCGGCAACTACTCAAAATTTAATAGCAGCAGCAAATGTTTCTTATACTTTGGATTTATGGGGAAAAATTAAAAACCAAAACGAAGCTGCTTTACAGGCTTATTTGGCTACCGAAATGGCTTATCATCAAGTGAGAGCCACATTGGTCTCGCAAATTGCTACCATCTATTTTACACTACGAGATGTTGATAATAAAATAATTGTAGCCGAAAATATGATAACTTCTTTATCAGAATTTAAAGCAGTGATTCAAGCTCGTTACGACGGAGGATTTATTTCCAAAGTAGATTTAAACCAATCCATCATCAAAATAAAAGAAGCCGAAGTTACTTTACAAGCCTTATTACGAGCAAGAAAACAATTAGAAAATTCGTTGAGTACCGTTTTGGGAACAACATCCAAAAGTATTGCAAGGGGGCTTCCTCTGCAAGAACAAGTTTTTGCAAAGGAATTACCAACCGGAGTTCCGGCAGATTTACTACGTCGTCGTCCTTCTATTTTAATTGCCGAAAAACAACTAAAAGCACAATTAGCAGTTATTGGAGCAACAGAGGCTTTGCAATATCCCAATGTTACATTATCATTTGATTTGGGAACTCAAATCACAAAACCGAGTATGATTTTTAGTCAATTAGCAGGGAATTTAGTGGGGCCAATTTTTAATAAAAACAGAATCAAAAATTCCATTTTGGTAGAAAAAGAACAATATGAACAATTGGTAAATGACTACACACAAGCCTACTTACTGGCATTTCAAGAAGTAGAAGATGCCTTAATTGCTATTGATACATACCAAAAAGAATTTCAATTACGACAAGAACAATTACGCCTTTCCGAAGAAGCTTTTACTTTGGCTTGGGTTCGCTATAACGAAGGAATTACTTCTTTTTTAGAATTTCTAAATTTACAAACCTCTTTGTTCAATGCTCAATTAGAAGCATCAGAAAGTTATAAACTCTATCTGCAATCAGTTGTAAAGCTCTATTTGGCTTTAGGTGGCGGTTGGGAAAATTCAAATGAAACTAACTAAAAATTCATATTATGAAAAGTAAATTATCCATTACACTTTTGTTACGACTCGCTATTTTAGGATTGCTTATTTATTGGTCTTTTTCTATTGTAAAACCCTTTGTAGGCGTTTTGGCTTGGGCGGTTATTTTGGCAGTTGCCATAGAACCTTTTTATCAAAAATTAGTCAAGAAGGCAGGAACCAAACGCAAAAAAATGGTAACAACTTTATTTGCTATTGTTTCAGTTGCTATTTTAGTTATTCCAACCTATTCTATTTTTAGTTCGGTGTTAGAATCTTCAACAGAAACCGTTAAATCGTTAAAAGATGGTACTTTTGAAATTATGCCTCCATCTGAAAAAGTAAAAGACTTGCCTTTGGGTGAACGTATTTATGCCGATTGGAAAAAAGCCTCCGAAGATATTCAAACTTACGCCATGGAACACAAAGATTTTTTAATGGAAAAAGGCAAAGGTTTGATGAATAGTTTTACCGGAATTATGGGAACTATGGTTGCTTTTATTCTTTCGTTAATTATTGCTATTATTTTTATGCACAATTCTGAAAATGGCTATAAAAGCACTATTAACTTAGCCAATAAACTAGTTGGTAAAAAAGATAGCGAAGAAATTGTAATGATGTCCAGAAACACAATAAGAAGTGTGGTAAAAGGCATTTTATTAGTGGCTATTATTCAGGCTTTATTAAGTTTTATTGGTTTTAAAATTTTTGATATTCCGGCTGCCGGAATCTTTGCCTTTTTAGTTCTTTTTTCTGCCATTATACAAGTTCCGGTAACCATTGCAGTAATTCCAACTATAATTATTGCTTTTTCGATGTCTGACAATACAACTTCTGCTATTATTTTCACTATTTACATTGTGGTTGTTTCTTTACTCGACAATTTCCTAAAACCTATATTGCTTTCCAAAGGATTAAAAACGCCAACTGTGGTTATTTTTCTGGGTGCTATTGGCGGTGTTTTGCTTCATGGAATTATCGGTTTATTTGTAGGAACAGTGGTGTTGGCTTTAACTTATCAGTTTTATGTACAATGGCTCAATTCAGAGGAAGAAGAATAAGTTGAGTTTTTAATTTAGAAAAATATTTAGATAAGCTCAATATTAACAAACCGTTAATATTGAGCTTTTTTTTTATTAAAATTATCTTAAAACCTTTATATTTATAAAATAATATATTTATAGATGAGAAATACCTATACTCTTATTAAAGGGAAATTATTTCATTTCATTTCTATCTTGTTTATTAGCCTTTTTATAATTAATTCACCTAAAATAAATGGACAAGAAGTGACTAATGATAGTTTAGAAATTGAAGAAACAACTACCAAGGATAAAAGGATTAAAATTATTTGGTTACCTGTGTTGGCTTCCAATCCTGCAAATGGATTGATGTTGGGAGTTGCCCCTTCTTCTAATTGGTTAATGGGTCCCGAAGAAACTACAAGTTATTCTTCTGCACTGGGTTCAGTTATTTATACAACTAAAAATCAATTTTTATTTACTCTAAAAGGAAGTGTGTTTTTCAAAGACAATAAAAGTATCTTGATGCAAGATATTCGCTATTTTAAAACTTCGCAACCTACATTTGGATTAGGTACTGGCCCACAAACAGCCAAACTATCTACCAATGGATTTGAATACGAAGACGAAAATTACAGTGATGGAATTGACGAAACACAAATGATGAAGTTCAATTTTTTAAGGATTCATGAAACTTTCTTTAAACGAGTAAATAAAAAAGGACTATATGCCGGAGTTGGGTATCACTTAGATATTCATTCAAAAATAGACGATCAACTATTGGATTTAGACACACTCCCCCCTGCTATAACCAGTCACTATGCGTACAGTGTCAAAAATGGATTTAACCCTGAGAAATATACGCTTTCAGGTATTTCTGGAAACCTCCTATATGACACACGAGACAATACCGTAAGTCCACAATCAGGAGAATACGGACTTGTCACTCTAAAACATAATCCTAAATGGTTAGGAAGTGATAAATCCTCTACAACTCTATGGGCAGAGTATCGTGATTATTTTACGGTCAATAAAGAACGTCCTCGTAATTTAATTGCTTTGTGGATGTATGGTTATTTTCAGTTAGGTGGTCACTTACCTTATATGGATTTACCCGCATTGGGTTGGGATCAATTCGGACGTTCAGGAAGAGGGTATCCACAAGGACGATTTCGTGGAGAATCTTTAGTTTACAGTGAAGTAGAATGGCGATTTCCTCTACAAAAAAATAAAAACAAATGGGGTGCTGTTGTATTCCTAAATGCTAACTCTGCTACAAATAATGATGCAGATATTAATATGCTTAAATACATAAATACCGGATTTGGAGCTGGACTTCGGTTTATGGTAAATGAAAAATCACGAACCAATATTTGTTTAGATTATGGATTTGGAAATTATGGGGCTCATGGCTTTTATTTGAGTGTGAATGAAGTGTTTTAATTTAGTTGGTTTTGCCTTGTTGACTTACAATATAAAACCTCACAGGTTTTAAAAACCTGTGAGGTCTATATAAAAGTTCTATTTATTATATTGAAGGTAAGTTATTATTTTTTGTGTACTAAGCTAGAAAACCTATTTCTTCACAAACTTTGTCAAAATCACAATGCTTTGTCCCTCTACTTTCCCTTCAATTTGCTCTGGATTATCATGGACAAGACGAATATTTCGAACGGCTGTTCCTATTTTTGCTGTGATAGACGAACCTTTCACATCTAAATCTTTAATTAAAGTCACTGAATCACCATTTTGCAAAATATTTCCATTACTATCTTTATGCAGAACAACGGCACCATCACCTTCATGGTCACCACTTGCCTTTGCCCACTCTAGAGTTTCGTCATCTAAATACACCATGTCTAGAGCATCAGCAGCCCAACTTTCATTTCGAAAACGATTTAGTATACGCCAAGAAACAACTTGTACACCCGGTACTTCACTCCACATGGAGGTCGGTAATATTTTTTCCCAATAACCACCGTCCGGTTCTTCTCTTTTTTCTATTTGTGCCAATGCTTTGTCACATATTAAAATCAATCGTTCCGGCTCATTTCCATTTGTCGGTTGAACTTCGTAAAAGTTTAAATTCCCTGTGTCTCCACTCAATTCACAAATACCACCGCTTCGTTGCTGTACTGTATTTTCTATATTCATTATACTATTTATTTAATTCTCTTATAACTCATTTAAATCATCCATGAACTTCTCCTTTCTTTCCATAATTCTGAATTAATTCACCTTCAAAATCCAACCATTCCTGCCAACGTTTATCCACATCAACATCGGTTGTATATTTCCGTGCAAAGCCAAGGAAAGTTGTATAATGATTGGCTTCTGAAACCATCAATTCATGGTAAAATTTGGCCAATTCATCATCATCTATATTTTGGGATAGAACGCGAAACCGTTCACAACTTCTCGCCTCTATCATTGCTGCAAAAAGCAGACGGTCAACAAATGCCATATTTCTACTTCCATCCTTTCTACAAAACTTCATCAATTTCC
>JBKEAG010000205.1:0-7582 GCA_047972025.1 Moheibacter sp. | reverse complement strand
ACTGGTATTTACCACTGAATGACTATGAAAATTTTCTAAAAAAATGGATTTTAGATGGACACAAAAACGATTGGAAGTCCAATGTATATGGACAGGTAAAATCATGGCTGGATGATGGACTTAAGCCACGTGCCATGACCCGTGATTTAAATTGGGGAGTAAAAGTTCCACTAAAAGATGCCGAGGGAAAAGTACTCTATGTTTGGTTTGATGCACCAATTGGCTATATAACTTCTACCATAGAATGGGCTGAAAAAACCGGAAAAAATTGGAAAGACTATTGGCAAAACCCAGATACAAATCTTATTCATTTTATAGGAAAAGACAATATCGTTTTCCATTGTATCATATTTCCTTCTATGCTCAAAGCTCATGGAGACTACATTCTCCCAACAAATGTTCCGGCAAATGAGTTTATGAATTTGGAAGATGATAAAATTTCTACTTCTCGAAATTGGGCCGTTTGGGGCAATGAGTATTTAGAGGAATTTCCGGGACAGGAAGATGTGTTGCGTTATGTATTGACTGCCAATTTACCGGAAAATAAAGACAATAACTTTACATGGAAAGATTTTCAAACCAAAAACAATTCGGAATTGGTTGGAATTTTAGGAAATTTCATTAATCGAGTTATGGTTTTAACGCATAAATATTATGATGGAATTGTTCCTGAAAAGACTCAAAATTTTACTGAATTAGAACAATTAAAAGATTTTGCACAACGAGTCGGAACTTATCTGAACAAATTTGAGTACCGAAATGCTTTGGCTGAGTATATGAATTTGGCACGTTTGGGAAACCAGTTTTTACAGACTCAGGAACCTTGGAAAAAACAAGATAAGCCGGAAGAAGTAAAGGGAATTATGTACGTTGCAGCACAGATTACCGGAATGTTGGCTCAAATGGCTGAGCCTTTTATGCCCTTCACAGCTGACAAGCTCTATAAAATGCTCAATTTAGAACCGTTGAATTGGAATGAGTTGGAGGAAGTTACTGAACTTATTCCAACGGGGCATCAATTTAATTCTTCTGAATTGATTTTTGCCAAAATAGAAGATGAAACCATTGATTTTCAAGTTGATAAATTAAACAATAGTAAAAAACAAAACCAAATGACTAATCCCAATGCAGAGGTACAGCGTGATACCATAAACTTTGATGATTTTCAGAAAATAGATATGCGTGTAGGAACAATCCTAGAGGCTATAAAAGTAGAAAAAGCAGACAAACTTCTACAACTAAAAGTTGATACCGGAATTGATGTAAGAACAATTGTTTCAGGAATTGCTGAGAGTTTTACTCCTGAGGAGGTTATTGGGAAGCAGGTAACTGTTTTGGTTAATTTAGCTCCACGAAAAATTCGTGGAATTGAAAGCCAAGGGATGCTACTTCTAACCGACAAAGAAGATGGCAAACTAGCCTTTGTAAGCCCAGAAGAAAAAACCCTGAATGGTGTAAATATTGGGTAGATTGGTTTTAGATAATAATCTTTTTGGTCATTTAACTCATTATCAAAAAAATAGACTAATTAGTCTCACTTCATCAAGAAAAGTATCATACACATATCATTGTATCTAGTGAAATATGATCTAATTTAGATTATAAATACATTTGACATTTCAAACTATTTTCACAAAACATGACACTAAAAAAATTCACCAACCTCATCCAAACAAAAAAACAATGGAGCGAAATCATTACACAAACCAATGATTTAACCCAAAAAATATTTCAAAACCTCAACTTTCAAAATGAATCTGTAAATTGGAAAGATTTCAATATAAAAGGCTCTACTTTTTTAGGATGTGAATTTGGAAAAGACGAAGCCATATACTTGATTAGTAACGGAGCTTTTGTCTACCCAAAATTCAGTCAACTTCCATATAATCCACACCGATCTAGCCTCTACACTTGGCAAGAATTAATGCAGTTGACAGGTACAAACACTTCTGAAACAGCCGATTTAAAAATCTATGAACATTTTGTAGATACAAAATACAATCCCCCTATGGATGAAGCCATGGCACAGCGTATTCACGACTATTCAATTGATGTTGCTTTACGGAGTATCATTGAACATAGTGAAGATGGAATGACCAAAAAGAAAATTGTCGGGTTTATGGGTGGACACTCTACTTTACGCAACTCTGAGTACTTCATAAAAGTTGCACTGGCGGCAAAACGTTTAACTGAAAAAGGTTACTTCATTGCTACCGGAGGTGGACCGGGTATTATGGAGGCCGCTAATTTAGGTGCCTATTTTGGAAAATACCGTGATGAAGAATTACTTGATGCCATTAAAATCCTATCTGATTTAGATAAAAAAACCTCACACAAAAAAGATTATGATGCTCCAAACTACATACACCAAGCTAAATTAGTATTGGAGAAGTATCCTTTTGGAAGTGAGAACTTAGCTATTCCTACTTGGTTTTACGGACATGAACCCTCCAATCTTTTTGCCTCACACATTGCTAAATATTTTTCTAACAGCATTCGGGAAGACACGCTTCTAGCCATTTGTCTATACGGAATTATCTACGCACCAGGCAGTGCCGGGACTACCCAGGAAATTTTTCAGGAAGCCGCACAAAATCACTACGGAACTTTCGGTTATTATAGCCCTATGGTTTTCCTAGGGAAAAAAAGATATGTTGAGGACACTTCTCTATATTCCGTATTACACCAATTAGCAAAAGGAATGACGTATAAAGATTTGCTTTACTTAACCGATGACCCAGAATTAGCTGTTGATTTCATTGAAAATCACCCTCCTATTAAAGTTTAATTTTGGAATTAAAAAATTAGTTGTATATTTGCAGTCCAAATCGCGGGATGGAGCAGTAGGTAGCTCGTCGGGCTCATAACCCGAAGGTCACAGGTTCGAGTCCTGTTCCCGCTACTGAGTAAGAGAATCAAGAAATTGGTTCTCTTTTTTTTGCAGTAAATTCAAGGGTTTACAACATTTCTATAATTTATTCTACTTATTTGTATCATCTTTTATTGATAAAAAAAGGTATCAAAAAAGGTATCATTTTTAAACTTCGAGGTATCATAAAAAATATTGATATACTTCAATTTAAACTCTACAGGATTATGAACTCCAATACACTCAATCCTTATTGCTAAAAATAAAATAAGACAAGATAGTAAAGTTCCTTTATTTTGTAGGTTAGCTCTATTGCAGTTTTGTGGATTATTATATAAGGAGTTTCTAAATAACTCTAACAATTTTATCAACTTTTCCCATTTGTCCAATCATTCCACCATTAATCTGATTCAATTTTTATATTTAAACACCAATTTTTTATTTGTGGGATAAGTGAAAGACTTTTTTCCCTAACTCAATAGATTCATTTTTCACTTTTATTTATCCTCAATATATATATTTCTAATTTTTTCTATATCCTCTTTTACTTTAGTTCCCTGCATTATAACAGAGATCTCATTCCTAAAATAAGGACTATTGCTATCTCTTGTAGCAGAAAGCCAGTTAAATGAACCTTCAATTATTAAATTATCATCCACACAAATAGTTTTGTTATGGATACCATTAACTACTATTAAATTGGCTTTTGTATTTTTTATTGCATTTCTACCTAATTCACTATTTTCTTTTAACTTATTTCCAATTTTATCAAGATGTTTATCAGTTAGCAAAGTAACTTTTACGCCTCTATTTGTGGCTTCATTTATTAGAGATATTATATTATCATTTTCAATAGCTTTTATAGAAATAAAAGGAGAAAAAATAATAAGTTCTTTTTGAGCTATTTTAAAGCATTTTTGTAAGGTTTTTCTGTGTTGTTCTAAAGTATCTATTCTATCTGTAGTATTAGGTTTATAAACAATATCTGATTGATAAATAAAAGTATCATTCAAAGCATAAGATTCTTTTGAAAACAGTTTTGCTCCTAATTTTCCAGATGGGGAGCTATCTTTAGGATTTAATATTGACATGTTGCCAATTACTATAAACACATGTTTTGCTCTTGTTAATGCCACATTAAGCATATTAAATTTACCTTGATAGTTAAAAAACAGCATTTTATCTTCTGTATCATGTACAGTAGAAAATAAAATAACTGGTCTTTCAGCACCTTGTAAGGTATGTACGGTACCCACAATTAACTTATCAATTACATTTTTATCAAGGTGTTTTTTTAGAATTTGTTTAATGATGATTTTTTGAGCAGAAAAAGGCGTTATTATTGCTAGAATTTCACTTAAAGGTTTATTGTAAGCTGTTTCTAACTTTTCTTTATTATTAATTACCCATTGTACAATAATATTTGCTTCTTTTATGTTTTTCCTGCTACTCCCATTATGTTTTTCAGAACTACCATCAATATGAATATATCCCAATGGAGGTAAATCATGATTTTTATAATGTTCATTGCCTACCATTAATTTTAATGAACCCTTATAAACATTGTCTTTTGAGTATTCAATAATAGGGTTTAAGCATCTTCTGTGTTCTAATAAATAAGCCCCTTTTTCAGTTTCTCCATTACTGTGGTTAAAAGAGAAAGGAGTAGCTTTTTTTATTAGTTTCATTAAATTTCCATTTGAAGCTGTAAAACCTAAATCATTAATAACTTCAAAATATTTTTCATCATTAATAATATGATACTTTTCTGCATTTACATAATCTATACCTTTAGTAACATTCCAAACTGGTTCAATTTGATAAACATCACCAACAGCAAGTATCTTTTTAGCAAATGTTAAAGAGGGAATAGCAACCTCTGGTGAAACTTGACCAGATTCATCAACAATCATTAAATCGAATAAGTCTTTATAAAATCTATTTCCCTCAGGGTATTTGTAGTATGTACTGAATTTAGGTAAAGTATGGAAAGTTGATATAAACAGAGGAGTTATTTTAGCCAGTCTTCTTAATTTTTCAATGTAACTGCTTTGTCCTCTTTCTTTGTTTTCAGAATCTTTTAATTTTAGTTCTTGTATGTATTCCCATTCTCTAAAATGTACACACAACCAAAACAACTCATTTCTGTATGAAATATCTAATTTTACAGCAAGGTCTGGTAAAACCTCTAAATTGTTATATTCATCTTTAGTTTTACCAATTAAATTTTTCCATTTGTTTTTATAGGTGTTATTCCACTCTGATAGGAAGTTTTCATAAATACTATTTCTGGAATCAATATCTTCTTTTAATTCCATCAAGTCATTTAGACGAAGATTGAGTTCTTTTTCTTGATTAATCGTTTCAAGTAAGAGTTTTTCTAATTCAGAATATACCAATGAGTATTTATACCTTTTAAAATTAGTTGGGTATTCATCAAAAAAAGTATGTACTACTAACTTGTAAGCGTTTTCTCTAATATTTCTGAATTTTTTTAATGGAATTATCTTAACAAAAAACGATATGTTCTTGTGTCTTTCAGATAAATTCTGTTGTGTTTGTTTTAAGGAATTTCGTCTTGCTTTATTGTTACTAATTGTAGTATTTGTATTCTTAATTTCAGAAATTAAATCATTATAAGAGCTAAATCCTTTATTCTTTAAAATATTAGTAGTTTCATATTTTCTTAAACCTATTTTTAAGGACTTTTGAATAGTAGATTTTAAGGTTTTTATCTTTTTGAACAAAAAGCTACTCACATCAAACTCCTCTTTAATTATGTCTATTTTAAAATATACCTGTAATTTTTCAATAAAATAATTTTCGTATTCTCCAATTCTGTATGGTTCATCTAATTCACCAACAAAACCATCATTTAAAAAATTGGTAGTAGTTATTTGGTAATTTTTAGAGGCCTCATTTTTTTTAGAAGATGAAGCTAAGTACAAACCAAAAGAACTAACATCAGGTAGCCATCTATTAGACAATAAATCCTCTGTGCCTTCTAACTTCATACTATCTAAAATATTTGTAATAGCTTGATTGTTAGTAGAACACCCAGCCATTAAAGGAGCTTGTTTTTCTTCTAAAACAGATTGGGCAACAATGTTTGCAACAAAACTTTGTAGAATAGTTGTTTTTCCTGTGCCTGGTGGACCATTTATTGCAAATGCCTGTTTGTTATATTTTGAAGTAAATTGAGCAAATGCTACTCTTTGTGATAGGGAAAGAGGAAACTCTCCACTCATTTGTCCAAAATGATTAGTATTTAAGAATACTTCAACGTCATTTAATTCGTAGTTTTTAGGTTCTACATCAATGTCTAATACCTTACTGAGTAATGAATAATTTTGCTTGTCTGCATTTTTGCTGAATATTAACTCATTGTATAGTGATAAAATGTTTCTTGTGGTATTACTTTCCTCTAATTTACTTAATATAAATTGATGATAATCGGTATCTTGATAACCTTTAAATCGTTTTCCTGTAACCTCTTTAAAAAAGTATTCACTATCTTCCCAGTATAAATCCCAACTGTAGTCATTAAAATCTCTATCAGACATTTTATTGTCTAATTCTTCTATTTCAGCAATTGTAGGTACATCACTTGGGTTGGGAGCTAAGTAATTTCTAATAAATAAAGGCAACTCTCCTTCTTTTGGTGGATATAAATTACCTAACTTATCAACGTATGCAGGTATCCAAAAAGGATAATGTAATTTTGTGTCAGCAGTCTTGTATCCATGTTCAACAGATGATGTAATGTATATGGGAGCAATCTCTATTTTATTTATTTCAGTTAAAGTATGGTCTTCTCCACTATTATAGTCTTCACTTTCATCAAAACTATAATCATTTTCTGCTTCTATAGATGTTTTGGCAGATAAATTATATTTGAAAACTTTATCTTTATCCCAAATTTTAGTTACTTCAAATTCAGTTAAGGAAGATAATTTTTCTGAATCCCTTTGTATGGTTTCTGGAAAAATATTGTTTTTTTCTCCTCTGCTACCATCAACTAATGAAGATCGATAGTATTTTAACCAGTCTAATATTTTGGACATTTTAATTTTTTTATTTCTTAAAGGAAGTATCTAATTTTATGGGTGTGTATAACTCCCTCATTATAAGTATATCTTATTTCATCAAAAATAAGAATTAAAATTTTATGTTAAAAAAATTCACGTCAATAGTGAGAACGTCAAGTAAGAGTAATTAGAAATTGATTCTCTTTTTTTATTTCGACTTCTCCATCTTATTTTTGAGTAACACTTCTTGCTTTAGATTTAAAAAGATATAAAAATAAGTATCTTTTAATCAGTTACTTATGATTTTTTTAAAAATAAATGCATATTTCTATGTGACTTTTTTGATTAAAGGTGTCTTAAATAATAGAGAGTTGAGATAGACTTTAAATTTTAGTTAGAGAGGTCTGGCATTTTCACTATAAGAGTCACTAACCTTAACCAAGTACGACTGGTGAGAAGTACTTTTTTAGAGATTCTTAGAAACCAACCTAAAACTCGAAAATGTCAGAAAAAAAGGGAACTTTTACAGTTCCCTTTTGTGTTTTCTAACCCTCTCCAACTAAACTATTTCACCAAAACCTGTATAACTTTTTAATTTTTCCGGAATTTGGATAGTTCCATCCGATTGTTGATGGTTCTCTAGAATACAGGCCATAATACGTGGCAAAGCCAAAGCACTTCCATT
>JBKEAG010000204.1:0-4126 GCA_047972025.1 Moheibacter sp. | reverse complement strand
GCAGCATATACCAAACCGGTGTATGCACCATAAATTAGGGCAGCATCTGCGTCTCCTTTCATTAGAGATTTTACTAAATACAGTGTCAATAGAACCCGCATTCCATAGTAACAAACTCTTTCCCACATTTCTGAAAAGAATAGAGTCATGAGGCCATTCGGGTGACCCTTCACAAGTTTAAAATTACTCATATGTTAAATATTTGTTAAGATTCATAAATATACCTTTTTTAAGGCTCACGCAAGATACTAATTAAAATTATTAAAAAATATAGTTCTGCGTAACCCATTTCATTAATCCTGCGGACAGTAATGCTGCCAATGTCCCTACTACATAACCCAAAATTGCCAATAAGGCTCCCACCGGTGCCAAACTTGGGTTAAACGCTCCTGCAACTACTGGTGCTGATGCCGCTCCACCAATATTTGCTTTGCTCCCAACTGCTATAAAAAAGTAAGGTGCTTTTATGAGTTTGGCTACTGAAAATAATATAAATACGTGAATTGACATCCAAACAATTCCTAATAAAATCAATAATGGTTTGTCAAAAATCTGCATGATGTCCATCTTCATTCCGATTACGGCTACTAAAATATAAATAAATACACTTCCTATTTTACTTGCTCCTGCTCCCTCTAGTTTGCGGAGTTTTGTTGTAGAAGCAATTACACCAATTACAGTGGAAAATAAAATTAACCACAAAAAATAGGATGTAAATGAATTGAGAAAAGAGGTTTTATCAGAAAAAAGAGGGATTTCAGAAAATCCATCTGAAATAGTAACTGCTATTAAATGTGAAACTGCTAATCCACCAAAGGCAATTCCAAAAATTAACATCATATCTTTCAATGTTGGGTATTTTTGTACGCTTAGTGAATAGTTTTCTACTCTTTCGACTAATTGCTGAATGGCTGAATTATCTGCTTTTAGCCAACGATTTATTTTATCATTTCTTCCAATTAAAAATAGTAAAATTGCCATCCATATATTGGCTACTACTATGTCCACTAGTATCATTCCACCATAGAGTGATTTGTCATACTCAAAAATTTCAAGCATTGCCGTTTGGTTTGCTCCACCACCAATCCAACTTCCTGCAACTGTTGACAGTCCTCTCCATACTTCTTGGCTTCCTGTTCCTGCAACTGTTTCCGGACTTATCTGACTAAATAGAAATAAGGCAATTGGCCCCCCAATAACTACTCCTACTGTACCTGAAAGAAACATCACAATAGGCTTCCAGCCTAGGTTTATCAGTCCCTTTAAGTCTATTCCTAAACAAAGTAAAAGTAAAGATGCCGGTAATAAATAGCGGGTAGCGATATGGTATAGCTGGTCGTATTCTTCGGTTGTATTTGAAATTATGTTGAATGTGTTTAGCAATGCCGGAAGCATATAGCATATCAGTAATGCCGGGAAAATTGTATAAAACTTCTTCCAACTTTTAAGTGATGATGTATAAAAAACCAAAGCCAAACAAATGGCTAAAATCCCTAACACTACAACACTGTCTGTAAAAAGTGGTTCTTTGACAATTGTTTCTCCCATTTATTGAACTTTAAATTTAGATCTGAAAAGTTTCAAAGGTTTCAGACTCCTTTGCAATTTGGTATTTATAAATTTTCTAAAATATAATTTGTCATCAACGTATAAAGTTGGACTCTTGTTTTTCCTCCATAAATTCCATGATTTTTATCGGGATAAATCATCATGTCAAATTGTTTATTGGCTTGTATCAACGCCTCTGCTAAATCCATAGCATTTTGTACATGCACGTTGTCATCTGCTGTTCCGTGAATTAATAAAAATTTGTTTTTTGTATCGTCAAATTGTTTTGCATACGTTATAGGTGAGTTACTATCATATCCATTTGGATTTTCTTGTGGTGTCCGCATAAAACGTTCTGTATAGACTGTGTCATAGTACCGCCAATTGGTAACGGGTGCTACTGCTATTGCCATTTTAAACACATCTCCTGCTCTGAAAATACAGTTGCTAGACATATAGCCTCCATAGCTCCAACCCCAAATTCCAATTCGGGTGGTATCTACATACGGAAGTTTTGCAATGGTTTTTGCTGCAGAAATCTGGTCTTCTACTTCCATTTTACCCAAATCCATATAGGTTTGTTTTTTGAAAGTAGCTCCTTTCCCACCTGTTCCTCTTCCATCTACACAATATATCAAATAGCCTTTTTGTGCAAGCATGAAATACCATTGATCATTTAGATTATGCCAAGAATTGTTTACTTGTTGTGAGCCGGGGCCACTGTATTGGTACATCAGAACCGGATATTTTTTGGAAGGGTTAAAATCTTTTGGTTTTACGACCCAAGCATTTAGTTCTTGCCCATTTTCTACTTTTAGCGTAATGATTTCTTTTGTTCCAAAATTATCAACCTGTAAACTTTTCTGTGCATTGTCATTGCTGACGATAACTCCTAATTCTTTTCCACTTTCTCCGTCATTTAACAAATAAGTTGTAGGTTGATGAATAGATGAGTAAGTGTGGATGAAGTACTTAAAGTTTTTACTAAATTCTGCAGTATGTGTTCCGTTGTTTTGGGTTAACATTTGCATTTTTGAGCCATCTAGATTTACTTTAAATACTTGTTTTTCTGTCGAAACACGTTTTCCATTATTGGAATTGGATTGAAAATAAACGGCTTTATTCTTTTTATCAACTCCGTAAAAATTTGTGACTTCCCAATCTCCTTTGGTTATTTGATTTTTTAATTTTCCTGATTTATTATATAGATAAATATGCCGATTTCCGTCTCGCTCAGAAGTCCAAAGAAATTGGTTGTCTTCTAAAAATTCCATGGTAAAATTATCCGTATCAATCCATTTTGAGTCTGTTTCGGTAAATAGTTTGGTTACTTTTTTTGATATAATATCAACAAAATTTACATCTACTTTGTTTTGGTGACGATTTGAAGTCAATACTGCCAAAGTGTTTTTTTCTTTTGTGAATTTAACTTTTGGGATGTAATAATTTTCAACGGATGATAAATCTATCAAATTATTTTTGGCTGAATTTAAGGCATAAACATACAATTCGACTTTTGAATTTTCTTCTCCTGCTTTTGGGTATTTAAACCGCATTTCTTCCGGATATAATTTTGATTGATAAACCGGAATATAAAACTCACGTACTTTGCTTTCGTCAAACTTCACAAAAGCAAGTGCCGTACCATCTGAGTTCCAATCAAAATGACGGACAAAGCCAAATTCTTCTTCATAGACCCAATCACAAATTCCATTGATGATTTTGTTTTTCTTTCCATCGGTTGTGATTTGTACAACTTTGTTATTGGTCAGGTCTTGGTAATATAGGTTGTTTTCAAACACAAATGCAACCTTATTTCCATCAGGTGAAAATATTGGTTCCTGAATTTGTTTTTCATCAAAAATGGGTTGGAATGTCTTATTATTTCGGTTATAAATTTTCCAATTGGCCGTAAATGAATGACGATAAATAGGCTGTGATTCGGTTGCTAAAAGGAGCGTTTTTTCATCCGGACTAAACTGGTATTCATCAAAACGACCACTGACTATCAGTGTTTTTGAATTGGTTTTGTCTACAAATGATTGATAACTGTATTGGTAAATTCCGTCTTGCTCCTGAATGGAGTAGTGTGCTCCATCATTCAAGGAATTAATCCCCCAGAGTCCCTGTGGGTAATACTTCCCGCCCCAAATATTTTCTAACGTAATGTTCTGTGCTTGTACGGTAAACGCCACCCAGACACACAACAACCCTAATTTTATTTTCATCCCCTTTGTGTTTCGCTTTGTGCGAAACCAAAGATAGAAATTTTCAGGAAATCTCAGAGTCTGTCTAAATTTTAAAAAATAAAATTTAGACAGACTCTTAAATTGTACAAGTTTTTTGCAAAAAACTTGTACAAAAGTGAAAGAAAAACTCATTGAACAATATGAAGCACGTATTTCCGAACTAAAGGAATACATAGAATTGTTAAAGAAAAAAATCATAAAAACAATTGCGTAACAATATAAATAATTAACCCGACTAAGCCGCCTCCCAAAGTTCCATTGATTCGGATGAATTGTAAATCTTTACCAACTTCTAATTCCAACTTATCACTAAGTTCTTTTCCTTCCCA
>JBKEAG010000141.1:0-1827 GCA_047972025.1 Moheibacter sp. | reverse complement strand
AAGTCATACCCGAGATGTTTGGCATTTCAAAAAGAAACCTTTTAAAATCGGCTAATGTCTGATTACGAAAGGTTTTTCTTTCTTTTTTTAAAGTGTTATAAAAAATGATTTGCATTTATTTTCCTTTGTATTTTTCCCATTGTTGTTTTTCGAAGGCTTCCCATTCTTCTTGGGTATAGGTTTTTCCTCTGAATGTTCTTGTACCACTCCCTTCTTCTTTTTCGGAAAGGAAGATAGATTCGCTTGAGCTCGATTTCATTAAAGGAGCATAATTTAAACCTTTAATCTTTTTTTCTTGAAGTATGTTGTATAATTTGTTTGAAATGATGGTACTTCTTTGAGTAAATCCGCCAGAGCCAAAATACTCCTGAGTATAGAAGAAATCCATGTCTCTGGGAGAATCTACGAACGCTGGTGGAGGAACTCCTCCATCCATTACATATTTGGTTATTCCAAAGTTTTGAACAGTTATTGCTTCTTTTATATGATGATTTGTAATGTTTAACTTGGATTTTGACACACCTTGTTGTAAGATTTGAACTATCTCTGTTTGTATCTCTTTATTACTGTAATTAATCACCGGTATAGATTGTATGCCCAAAGGTTTAAATACTTCTTGGTAAACTTCGGGTGTTGTAAAAAAAGAATCTTCGGCACCCCAAAGCGAAGCTATTTGAGATGTTCCCCACTTAGGCTTCCCTTTCATTTGATAATTCCCTATTTGTCTGCCTCTAAGTACTCCATATTCAGGGTCTGTTTTGGCAATCTCGAAAACCCCCTTGTAATAAGGATAGATATCAAACGGGTATTCAAAGTCATCTACCTCATCTTCGTCATCGGGTTTGGCGTAACCTAAATATTTTTTCGCATATATTTTCAAAAAGCTTGCGGACTCTAATTCCTTTTTAGTGTAGGTAATTTCAGGCATGGCTAGTCCATCATCTCCAAACCTATCTTTTATTTTCAAAAAATTTGAATCTTCCTTCGGAATTAACACCACATCAAATCCTGAGTTTACATTATATCCGTTATTTTTCATGAAAGAAACATCATCTGCTGAAAAATGTTTACTAAATCTGTATATTATTTTCATAATCCTAGTGTTTTTAAAATTTCAGGGTAGTCTTTATATATATCTTTTGCTATTTTTTTAATTTCCTTTTCTGAATAGTTACTAGCATAATCTTGTCCATAAGGAATAGCCTTTCGCCAGGCATTTGTGAAAATCTGATGTTCTTCTTTTGTCAAAACCATAGACATCATATCTCTTGCTTTTTGGGGTGGTTTAAATATTCCAGCGAACCTTTTCTCTATTAAATGATGAACCTCAAGCCCTTTACCTTTTGTTAGAGCTTTTAACTTTTTGTATGTATCAAATCCATATTCGGCAGCATATTTAAATCCTTTGCTTACACAAACCCCCGCATTATGCACCAACCAAGCCAAAGCACCCACAAAGTAAGTATGCCAGTCTGCTACTTCAAAGTTATTTTTCTTGGAAAATCACTAAGTAGTTTGTGCTAAATATATTTCAATGAACGCTTGGAGAATTTTAGTTTTTCCCTTTGTATTTTTCCCATTGTTGTTTTTCGAAGGCTTCCCATTCTTCTTGGGTATAGGTTTTTCCTCTGAATGTTCTTGTGCCACTGCCTTCTTCTTTTTCGGATAGGAAAATGGGGGAGTTATTAGGCGGTTGCGAATCATCTGGTGTTGGTGAATTACTATTTTCGTCTTCAATATTATTATCTGAGCCATTATCATTAATACTTTCCGCAATCTGAATTTGAAGACTCCAAAGAATTTCAGTGTCAATTATTTCTAAATTAT
>JBKEAG010000114.1:0-14813 GCA_047972025.1 Moheibacter sp. | reverse complement strand
TAGAATTAAGTTCGTTTTACAACCTATTTTTTGTCAACAATTAGGTGTATTTTACAAAGAAGAAATTCCCGATGAACTCTTTAAAGCATTTGAAAAAAAACTACACAAATACAGAGTCCGCGCCTATAGTTTTAATGAAGAAAATACCGAACGGTACAGTCCAAAAGGAGAAAGTAAAGTAAACTATGTGTTGGATTTGAACCGACCTTATGAGGAGATTTTTCAAAATTATTCACAGAGTAGAAGAAAGGATATAAAAAAAGCAGAAAGACTTGGGGTTACGGTTGTAAAAGCAAAAAATACAAACTCTTATCTTTCTCTATTTAAAAATCATTATGCATATCTTATAAAAACTGTTTCAATTCCTTTTCTAAAGAAATTTTCTGATGTGCTTCAAGATAAAAACAAACTAATTCACTATGATGTTTTGAATAATAAATTTGAAATAATCGCATCCCAATTCTTTTTAGACTCTAGAAATCGAAAAATCTGTATCGGCTTCACACGTAACAAAGAAAAAGAAAACCATAATTCTTCAGCATTTATAAAAAATTATTTAATTAAAAAACTTGTAAACATGAATTTTCAATTGGATTTCGAAGGTTCTATTAATCCAAATATTGCTCGTTTTATGGAAGGGTTTAGCCCCGAGAAAAAACACTATACTAATTATTCAAACTTCACTTTCAAGTGGGTGAAAATTTGAGATACCAAAAGATTAAATTCTGTTTTTTTATTTTTTTTGTTCCAACGATATCAGGCTACAAAAAAGTATAATACAACATGGGAAAAAACCAAAAACTGGTGGCTAGCTCCAGGCTTTGCTCATGAGTTAGGACACGATTTTGGTCTAAGTCATTCAAGTGAACATTATAGAGCAAATAAATGCACATATTCACTTATGTCTCAAAAGCATAATCATAAAAGAAACTGGCTTCCCCCTACTGAAATAAAAAAAATACACTGGAACTTAACCCGGACTAATCTTATGCAATTTGTGACAGAGGAGTCCTACTATGGACTACATGCAATTTGGCAAATTAGCGAAGATACTACTTGGAACAAACCAAGAAGGTTCTACCACAACTTCGAAATCAAAGGGGATATAACCTTAACTATTTCTGATTCTGTAGTCTTACCACCACAGTCCACTATAAAACTAAACAAAGGGGCTAAAATAATTTTTACGGAAAAAGGGAAACTTGTCAATGCTCATGGTGAACCTTACAAGAATTTCAATAAACATAAAAAAGCAGAAATCATTTATAATTAAATCCTGAAAGTTGGGGATTAAAAATGAAGATTCACAGAAATAATCAAGTTACTTCCGGCTGCCACAATACCTGATGAATAAGGTCTGTATCGTTGATTGGTAATGTTTTCCCATCCTGTTGCAATAGATAAATTTTTATTCAATTGATAGTTGGTCTTAATGTTCAACGTGTACCACGAGGGTGAGTAAGGATTCCCATTTTCATCAATGGCGTACATATAATCTTTCCCTTGTTCAGATGGAGCTAAATCTTCATTGGAAATTTCTGCATTGTAGTTAGCATATAGGTAAGTTTGGAAGTTCTTCTTTTTAAACAAAAATCCTCCCCGAACCAACAAAGGAGCTATGTGTCGTAGATTGGCTTCTGTACCATCATCTAACTCTTCTCGTCCCTTTTGATAATTTGCCGCTGCTTTCAACTGAAGTGAACGACTTAGTCTAAGATTCATATTCAATTCCACTCCATACGAATAAGCATTTGCAGCATTTTGAATTGCCTGAACTTGACTCATCTCTCCCTGATACAAAATAGAATCCTGACCATCTAGCATATAATTGCGTCTTACCAAGGCATCTTTTAATTTTATGTAATAAGCCGTTAAATCAACCTGAAAAATATCATTGAAATTATGGGAAACACCAACTTCTGCATTGTAAGCATATTCAGATTTTACATCAGGGTTTGGAATGACAACAGAGCCTGGCTCTGAGTCAAATACTTTTCCAACATCATCTATATTGGGGGCTCTAAATGCCGTTGATAAGTTTAGTTTTATGTTTGTATTTAAATTCGGGTTATAAGACAAGCCTAAACTTCCAGTCAAGGCTCCTGTACTAAAGTCTGCATTGGTAAATGGGAAATCAAAAAATGTATCGGTAAATTTTGATTTAGATTCTACATAGTTGTAGCGAACACCACCCTGAAGATTTACTTTGGAACTTACAAAATGATTGTACATCAAATAACCACTGTATGAGTTCCATGTTGAATTATCAGGATAGCGCGAATTGGTTGGTATTTTCTCTAATGTTTCAATATTGAGGATTTCCCCAGTTGAATTTACTTTATTAAATAAGGCTTCAATACCATAGTAAATTTTACTTTTAGTATTCAAATTCTTTAGAAAATCTACGTTAACAGAGTAAACATTTACCTTTTCGGTTTGTTGTGTTTTTTCAACAGAATTAAAATTTCGGTCATTTCTACTTTCTTCAAAAAACTGATGGGCTAAGTTTAATTTTGCCTCAGAAAATATACCAAAAGCATTTCGCTTTTCTAAACTTAAATGGTTCATCAGCCAAGTTTGAGGTCCATAATACCATTCAGCAGAGCGAAGGTTGTCGTCTCTGTAACGAATCAGACGGTCATAGCGTGGGACATTACTTGTTTTTGAGTAATGTAAGCCATAATTCAAAATAAGGTCATCATCTAGTTTTACACCTAATTTTTGTGTGAAATTGTATTGTTTATATCCTGTTTCTATTTGTTTTCGGTTATCCGTATTTACCAACATAGAATCCTGACCATCAACCCTTTCTACATAATGATTTCGAAGGTATTCATCCGGTCCGTGTTTTCCCATGGTAAGGTCTGAAAATTGTGTATAAGTAAATCCCGTATAGGAACTTATCTTCTTTGAACGTAACTTTATCCCTGTATGAACGGTATGTTCGTTATTGGCAGTGGAATAACGAGAGAACACATCACCACTGATTTGAAATTTTTTCTCTTTCAGAAATTCAGGATTATATGTATGAAAGCTCATCACACCTCCTATTGCATCACTTCCATAAATCAATGAATTTGAGCCAAGAGAAATCTCTGTTTTTTCTACAGCATTGGGGTCGATGGCAATTACATTTTGTACATTTCCACTTCTAAAGATGGCATTGTTCATACGAATCCCATCTACTGTAATTAGAACTCGATTTGTAGCAAATCCTCTAATCATAGGGCTTCCTCCACCTAATTGACTTTTTTGAATAAACACCTCAGCGGAGCTGCTTCCGAGTAAGTCTGCAACCGTTTGGCTATTTTGGAGTTCATATTCGCCATGAAGTATGGGAACAACTTTATTTGGTGTTTTCTTTATTTGCTGTACCCATTTGCTGGGAGAAATAACAACTTCTTCCAATTCAAAAGAATTAGTACTGATATGTATTTTTCTTTGTGACTTTAACTCTTCATAGGAAATAGTTTGAATAAAATATGAATCCTCATAAATCAAAATGTGTTTTTCTGTATTTAACTGAGAAATATCTACTCTACCATTTTGGTCAGTAGTTAGCCTAGTCTTTTCATTATCTCCAACCAAAGTCAGGTTTTCAATTGGTTCATTTGTCTCAGTGTTAATGATTGTAATCGTTTGGGAAAAAGTTAGTTGAGAGAATGTAATTAGTAAAAAAGTAAATGTTATTCTCATAATATAAAAACTTTGTAGTTAAAAAGTTTACAATATTAAGCCAATCTAAATTGATTTAATCAGATTTAATTTAGATTTTATCGATAAAAAATTGAGACTCGTCTATTTTGGTTGCTGACATTTATCCTGAGTTCTAATTTTATGGTTGAATTAATTAAAACAGAAGGAATATGAAAACACGGGAATTAAAATTAGAAAAGATTAGTTTACTAGCAGCTTTATTATTCGCATTTATGAGTTGTTCAAGTGATGATGAAACAGTAAGTGAAACAGATGGTGGAAGTACAACAGAGTCCGTAAGTATTTTAGATGATAGCTCATCCGGTACTCCAGAAGGAGATACAGATAATGATGCTGCTAATGCAGATGATTTGTTGGCTAACGCTACTTTTAGTTCAACAGTTCAAATTGTTTTTTCAGATAATTCAGCCACTGTCATTAATCCATTAGAGGGAAACGGAGTGAGTATAACACAAGACGGGGGTGATGTGACGGTTGTTTCTACTGTTTCAGGTGTAGAGTATGCACTTTTGGGTTCAACGACAGATGGCTCATTTAAAATTTACAGTGATAGTAAATTCTTGATAAGTTTAAATGAAGTAAGTATCACAAACTCAGATGGACCGGCTATCAATAACCAGTCAGGAAAAAGAACTTTTGTTGTAATGTCTGGTGAAAATTCGCTTACAGATGGTAGCTCTTATTCTAACATTCCGGATGATGAAGATGCAAAAGCAACATTTTTCAGCGAGGGGCAATTGATTTTTAGTGGAACAGGAAGTTTGAGTATAGCGGGAATGTATGACCACGCAATTGCAAGTGATGACTATGTGAGAATGATAGAAGGAACGATAAACATTACACAAGCCGTGTCAGACGGCATTCATACCAATGATGCTTTTATAGCAGATGGTGGAACACTTAATATCAATGTGGATAGTGATGGAATTGAGGTAGAAGAAGGTTATATTGTAATTAATGATGGGAACTTTATCATCAACTCAGATGATGGGATTTCGGCAACATACGAAACAGATGAGACAATAGACCCTTATGTAACCATCAATGGTGGTAGTTTTACTATCAATGCAACGGGAGAGGGAATCGAAAGCAAAACAACTATGACTATAAATGACGGTACGTTTGAAATAGAAGCAGATGATGATGGATTAAATGCCGGTTCGGCGATTTATATAAACGGAGGTGAATTATATGTAAATAGTTCAACCAATGACGCAGTAGATTCAAATGGAACTTTGACCATTACAGGAGGTACAATTGTAGCAATCGGAGCAACAGCACCGGAAGGTAGCTTTGACTGTGACAATAGTAACTTTAAAATCACAGGTGGTAATTTAGTTGGAATTGGAGGTGCAGCAAGTAACCCAACTTCTAGTATCACAACTCAAAACACTCTAAAACTAGGAAGCTATACTTCGGCAGGTAATCTTTTACATATTGAGTCTATAGATGGAATTGAAGCATTTACATTTTTAGTTCCAGAAAGTTATTCTACCATGATTATTTCAAATGGAAAAACAAATAGCAACGAAACTTATAAGATTTATACTGGAGGAAGTGTAAGTGATGGAGAGGATTTCTTTGGGTTATATACTTCAGGAAACTATTCAGGAGGAGCTGCTCAAAGCACAACTTTTACAGTAAATAATACCGTGACAAGTATTGGAGGAATGTAGTTGGTAGGGGAAGAGTTAGATTCTAATTCTTTGTTCAGAGCCACCTTATAAAAGGTGGCTTTTTTAGGTAAAAATTTAAATAGAATAACTTGTTTTTACAAAATCCATAAACCTTTCAGGAATCTTTCGGTTAAATTCTATATCATCAAAACGCTCAATATAGGGCTCTTTTTGTTTGATAACTTTACATGGATTTCCTACAGCAATGGAATTAGAAGGAATGTCTTTTGTCACAACCGACCCAGCCCCAATTATTACATTATCACCAATTTGAACACCCGGAAGCACTACGGAATTAGCATAAATAAAAACATTATTCCCAATTTTAATGGGTGGTGCATCATCATGTATCGAATGATTTTCATTATTATGATTAGCTGAAACTATAGCACACCCTGAACTAATCCCTACATTATTTCCTAAAACAATCCCATTTCTTGCCTGTATGTAAACGCCAATATTATCACCAGGATCACACAAAATTCCTTTTGTGATATTTTCGGAACCACGGACAATGGATGTAAAGTGAACCGGCCAAGGTGCTTTTCGATTTATTCCTAGAATTTTTTGGGGAATTATCTTGTAAAAAAATAATTTATAGTAGTTAACATAGCGATGCTTTGGACGATAGTATTGTGGGTAAGCCCAATTTACAATCCATCCGAACAAGAAAAAGTCCAATTTCCTTTTCCAACTTACTTTTTTATACTTTGACATTTTTCTTCAATTCAAATAATATAGACCCCAACAACGTTAAATACCCAATTCCGGATAAAATAGAGAAAACCCAAATACAAATTAAAAAGTCATTTTTCATAACACCTAGATAGATAGAAATGAAATTTACGATTAACAAATATATATTGAAAATAAGAGAAAACTGATTTTTATTGATAACCATCACTATAGAAGCAATTGGGTTCATTGCACTTCGTGCCAAAATCCAAAAGGAAAGTGCCAAAATATACTGCTCAATTCCAGCCCAATTGTCATTTAAAAATAGGTTTAATGCGTAAATTCCAATCGTATTTATAAAGAGGGTAAAAGCGAAGATTATTCCAACATTGGAAAGAATAACTTTATGGGTCAATTTTAGTAAAGCTCCTTTATCTGAATAATTAAGTGAAACTGCCTTTTGAAAATAAACACGTGAAACGGAGCTGGAAAGTAGCAATAAAGGAATTGACATTACTTTAAAAGCCATCGAGTAAATTCCTACATCTGCCTGTGTAAAATACCCAATTACCAAAATAGGCATTATATTATTGGCAATCGCATTGATGGCATCAGAAGGGTAAGTATATTGTACAACTCTTATATGTTCCTGAACACTCTTTTTAAACAGTGGAATATCTACTTTTTTTAAACGACCTTTAGAAACACGTGCATTGTACAGAAAGGAAGCTATCAGTCCCACTACCCAACCATAAATCAATCCATTTTCTTTATATCCGATAAAATAGAAAACACCTTGAAACACAATAGCAACTGCCGATGATAGCACAAAAGCAAATGATAATTGTTTGAAAAGTTTATATTTTGTAAACAAATTATTTTGCGAAATATTCCATGCGGTAAGTACACCACCAATACCTGTCAAAAAGAGAATATAGTAAGACAGTTGAAAGTCCACTAAATGTAAGACTTTTAACAAACACATAATAGAGATTAGCAAGAAAATCATCCCAAATGAAATCACAACAATTCCACTAAATAAATTTCGAATTTCCTTACTTCCCTTTTGAAGCACCATGATGCTATCCAAACGAAAAGAAGACACAATTGCCAAAATCATCACATAACTTGTAAAAACAGTATAAACACCATAACTACTCGGACCATAGTAATTTGCTAAAAGAAATCCCCCCATGGTAGTGACAACCTTAGAGATCGTGTTTCCTGCCAGTAAAGAAAGGACTCCTTTGAAATTTTTGGTTTGAAATTGTTTTCGGTTAATGCGCAATGTATTCGCTATTTTAAAGCAAAGCTAAGAATTAACATTTAACCTTGAATTTTAAATCCTAATCTTTCTATTTTTGCCAACTATGGAAAACATTAAACACATTTTTTTCGACCTCGACAATACCCTTTGGGATTATAGACGAAATGCCAAAATAACGTTAGAAAGATTGTATAATGAATTTAAAATTGAATCGAAATTTGGTTTTACTTTCTCTGAATTTTATCCCTTTTATTACGAAAGTAATGAACAACTTTGGGCAGACTATCGTGATAGTAAAGTAACTAAAGAAGATCTACGTTTACGTCGTTTTCCAAAGGCATTTAACAATCTAGGAATACCAAACACCGATTTCGCACTAGAATTTGAAAAACGGTTTGTAGAAGAGGTTACACTATCAAACCATCTTGTAGAGGGAGCAGAAGATATATTAGATTATTTAAAAAACAAATACAAAATTCATATTCTCTCTAATGGTTTTGAAGAAGTAACCCATTTCAAAATCAACAAGAGTAAAGTGAAAGAGTATATACAAACCATTACAACAGCTGAAAGTGCTGGAGCACCCAAACCTAATGGCATTGCTTTTCAAATAGCTTTAGAAAAAGCAAAGGCAAGTATAGGAGAATCTATTTATATTGGTGATGATTGGTTGGCAGATATGATAGGAGCAACTCAGTTTGGAATGAGAGCTATTTTTTTTAACCCACTCAATGAAACCCACCCTTGGATAGAGAGTGTTCCCGTTATTGATAAATTGGTGGAATTGAAAAAGTATTTATAAAATTTCATTTCAATATTATTACTTAATTATAAACTGTATACAAATTACAAATAGTTACAGTAAATCTAAAAAATTTACTATGTACGCATAGTAATGCAATATATTTTTTCTACATTTGTTAACGTACATTAACAATTTTAAAGCATATTTATACATGAGAAAAATTTATTTAGTAGCACTTCTACTAGGTTTAGGAACAACTGCTTTTGCAGGTGGTTACCGAGTAGCCTTACAGGGTGTTAGACAAGCCTCCTTGGGGATGACTGGCTCAATGCATGCACGTGATGCCAGCATTGCCTTTTACAACCCTGCCGGTCTCGCATTTGTTGAAGGAAAAGTAAGTATTGCTGCCGGAGGATTTGGGATTATGTCCAATAATAAGTGGCAGAATACCCAAACACTAGAATCTGCTGAGACAGACAGTCCATTGGGAACTCCCATTTATTTTGCAGCTTCTTATCGTCCAGTTGAAGAAGTTACAGTAGGGGTTAGTTTCACCACCCCATTTGGTAATACTGTAAAATGGCCGGAAGACTGGGCAGGAAAAGCAAACATCACTGAAATTCAGTTAAAATCATACTTCATTCAACCTACAGTTGCTGTCAAGTTCAATGAGTGGTTTAGTGCCGGTGCCGGATTTATTTATGCACTAGGTTCTGTTAATTTACAACGAACTATGAGCGTTGCCGGAAATGACATGGGGCTAGAAATAGAAGACAAAGACGCACATGGACTAGGATTTAATCTTGGTGCTTACTTCAGACCAAGTGAAAAGTTAAATATTGGTTTAGCTTACCGTTCAAAAATAGATATGAATGCAAATTATGGTGATGTTACTTGGACAAATGTTCCCACAGGGTTGGGTTCTACCATGCCATTTTCATCCAATGAGTTTTCTGCTATGTTGCCTCTTGTATCTGAATTTACTGCCGGATTCTCTTATCAAGCTACGCCAAAATGGATGTTTGCCGGTGAAGTCTCAGTACATGGATGGAGCCGATACAGCAGTCTGGACATTAACCTAAATAACACATCAACAGGAGTTACTTATGAGTCCGAGGCAACCAAAAACTTTAAAAATAGAGCTGTTTGGAAATTTGGAACAGAATACCAAGCTACAGATATGTTGGCGGTACGTTTAGGCTATTATTACGACGAATCTCCCTCACCTGCCGAACATTGGTCTCCAGAAACTCCAAGTACTAATTTACACGCATTCACAGGTGGTCTAGGATTCAAATTTGGACAAAGTTTTTACCTAGACGCATACGGACAGTACAGTATGGGAGTTGAACGATATGTAAATAATATAGAAAGTGGTTTTAAAGGTGATGTGAACTCAAGCGCATTTATCTTTGGACTAGGGCTGTCTTATAACTTTTTAAATTAATGAGTACGATGAAAAATTTATCAAAAATATTTTTAGCAACAACTCTTGTAGTTTTTGCTTCTTGTGAACCTGATTTTGACGAATCTGTTGA
The DNA here is from genome assembly GCA_047972025.1 of Moheibacter sp. GTDB lineage: Bacteria > Bacteroidota > Bacteroidia > Flavobacteriales > Weeksellaceae > Moheibacter. The sequence goes on along the minus strand of JBKEAG010000114.1, from coordinate 5,195 downwards.
AGACTTTGTAGTTACTTCAGGCAATGCTGACTTTAGCAAATACGTAGCAATAGGAAACTCACTAACTGCCGGTTATACTGACGGAGCTTTATTTATTAGTGGACAAGAAAATTCCTACCCTAGTATGTTGGCCGCTCAAATGTCAGCTGCAGGTGGTGGAAGTTTCTCCCAGCCATTGATGCCGGATGATATAGGTGGATTTTCCAATTTAGGAATTGATGGAAAGTTGACACTTCAAATACTTAATGGAAGTTTAACCCCAGTTCCAACATCAGCACAGTCTGCATTAACTCCTGCAACCGGTAGTTCATTTAACAATATGGGTGTTCCAGGAGCAAAATCTTTTCACTTATTGTCTAATGATTACGGAAATCCGGCAGGTATTGGCTCTTATGCAAATCCTTATTTTGTTCGATTTGCAAGTTCCACAAGTGCGACTGTTTTAGGAGATGCTGCTGCTCAACAACCTACATTTTTTACTTTGTGGATTGGAAACAACGATGTGCTTTCTTATGCAACAAGCGGTGGGTTGGGAACCAACCAAACAGGAAATACAGACCCTACAACTTATGGAGGAAATGACATTTCTGACCCACAAGTAGTAGCAGGTTCTATCCAAACTATTTTGGAAACTTTGGTAACACAAGGTGGAGCAAAAGGCGCAATTGCTAATATTCCAAGCATCACCGATATTCCTTATTTCACAACCGTCCCATATGCTCCAATTACACCAACTGCATTAGGAGATAACATCACTACACTTAATCAACAATATAGTTTACTGAATCAAGTATTTGTTGCTACTGGTAATGCTGATAGACAAATTGTCTTCAATACTGATTCTGCTTCTCCAGTTGTAATTAAAGATGAAACATTGACTGACATTGGTCCCATAATTACGGCTATAATTCTTACCAACCCTGACTTAGTTCAGTATCATCCTTTAGCAGAAATGTTTGGTGATTTATATGGACAAGTCCGTCAGGCTACTGCTGAAGATTTGATGGTGTTTACATCTCAAACTGTAATTGGTAGAGCTCCTGGTGAAGGAGATGATTATTCAAATAGTATTTTAAGTGAGTTAATGAGTGAATACGGTTTACCTGCTTCAGTTCTTGGACAATTTAGTGTTCCCGGAGTTACTTACCCTCTTACTGACCAATGGGTATTAATTCCAAGTGAAATAAGTGCCGTAACTACTGCTACTGATGCTTATAATGAACAAATTAGAGCTTTGGCCATTGCTTATGATTTAGCATTTGTTGATGCACACCGTGCAATGCAACAGTTAAAAACAGATGCCGGTATCGTCTATTTTGGAAATACATATACAACAACTTACGTGAGTGGTGGAGCATTTTCATTAGATGCTGTTCACCTAAGTGGTAAAGGATATGCTGTGGTTGCTAACTATTTTATAGATGCTATCAATCAAAAATACAGTTCAACTTTACGAAGTGTAAACCCTAATAATTATCCGGGAGTTACAATTCCTTAGATAATTTATTCATATGAATTTATAAATTGAACTATCAGACCTCAAAGATTTTTAAAACCTTTGAGGTCTTAGAATAAAATCGCTTTCATTTGTAAAGCGATTTTTTTGTACCTTACTGTTTCTAACCAATTTGAATGAGAAACCAACCCTTCATAATACCATTATGTGGGATAATTTTAGGTATTTTGACTACTAGGTTCTCCTCTGAATTGAATCAAACTACCGGAATGATAGGTGTTGGAATTGTGTTTTTTATTGGATTAATTTTCCCTCTAATTAATCGAAAGACAACTTATATTTCTATTCTTTTTTTCTTTTGGGGACTTGGGTGGGGAACTTCTCTAGTCCATGAGCAAAAACCTAAACTTCTGAAATCTAAAATACAACAGAAACAATGGGTTCAACTTTGTATCAAGGAAAGTTATAAATCTTCTGAAAAGTTCAAAAAATACAAAGCAACCATCCTTCAAATTGATTCTCTGCCCATTCAAAACACTCATACACTTCTTTACTGGAATAAATCAAATAATTCTCTCTTTCCTAGTGATACTATTTGGGTTTTCACTAAAATACTTCCTACGCAAAGTACTCTAAATCCTTATCAGTTTGACTATGCCCAGTTCCTTCAAAGAAAAGGAATGAACTATACTATCTTTTCAGATACAATGCACTACCAAATTTTATCTGGTAATTCTATGCGAAAGAAAATAGATATTTTCAAGACTTCTATCCTTCAAAAAATGATAAAAAACGGCTATTCAGACTCTACTACGGAGCTTGTAGGTGCCATGCTTTTGGGAAGCAAAGATGACATGAATCAGGAACGATTAGAACAATATCGAAAAACAGGAATTGTACATATTTTGTCTATCTCAGGACTACATGTAATGATGGTTTATAGCGTGTTTCTTATTCTTTTTTATCCATTTTTATTCTTTCCAAAAGGAAAAGTAATTCAAATCGTTTTGAGTTTGTTATCCATTTGGGGCTTTGCTTATTTTGTGGGGCTACAACCATCCGTTATTCGCTCTGCCATGATGATTTCCATCTATCATTTGACTGTTATTTTTTCTCGTAAACCCAATGTGTACCATACATTAGCTATTTCTGCCTTTCTTCTTTTACTATGGAATCCCAATAATTTATATGACATTGGATTTCAGTTGAGTTTTTCGGCAGTGTTCTTCGTTGTTTGGCTAAACCCTATTTTCCCTCGGCTCATTCAACCCAAATCAAAACTATCAAAAATTGCTGTTGGTTTTGTGGGAACGAGTATTTCAGCTCAATTGGGAACTTTTCCTCTTTCGGCTTATTATTTTCATCAAACTTCAGGATTGTTTCTTGCCGGAAATGTAGTGATGGTTATGGCTTCTTATTTTTTGATTGTAGGTGGGATGCTCAGTGTTACATTAACTTTCATTGGACTAAAGCCTTCTTTTTGGATTCATTTATTCAATGAATTTATAAATCTGTGTAATGATTACATTCTGTGGCTTTCCGGTTTTGATTTCTTGATTTTTGAACGAATTTCCTTTCGGTTGTTGGATGTCTTGTTTCTATTCATCGGAATTGTACTTCTTCGTTTTCTTTTTTTGAAGAAAAATGTTTACCATCGGATTCTATTTTTGTCTGTTATTGTTTTGTTTGAAGCTCATAGGTTTTATGGGAATTACACTGCTACTAAAAAAGAAGAGCTTATTATTTTTCATCAAAATAGAAATTCAATTATAGGGGTGCGAGATGGAGTGAACATGGATGTGTTTCTACTAAATTTAGAGGACTCTTTGACTGTGAAGAACTATGTTATAAAACCTTATGAAGTACACGAAGGAATAAAATCTGTAAAATTTCTATCCATAAATGATACAATCTGGACAACTTACTTCAAATCTACCCATTTTATCTATTGGAAAGAGAAAACTATATATCTGACTTACCCTACCTCTTATGAGGTACGTTTTAAATTTGATTATCTACTTCTACAAAACAATACCAAACCAACTTCTAGAATGGTACATGATTCCATTCTTATAATTTTAGATGGAAGCAACTATCCTAATCATTTAGATAGCTTGGTATTAAACATTTGGCAAACTAGGGAAAAGGGTGCTTTCCGAATTACGGAGTAGTAATTTCTACTTTCGGATTATCTCTAATCCTCCCCAAAAACTCTCATCACACTTTCTATAAAAGACCACACGATGACGTTTGCCCCCTGACAAAACTGCTATTTTTTTATCGTCACTCATATTTCATTTTACTTTCCAAATTATCAGCATAGACCTTATATGATAGAAATTCGTCATGGTACAATGAATTAATATCATACTCCTCTTCCTTTCTCGCTTCCATACCGCCTGTACCTTGTTCTTCTTCCAATGTTTTGATAATATTTCCCCTACTGTCGTATTTTTTAATAATGGTTTTGGGCAAAGCACCGTTTTGGGCAGGAATAAATTCTTTCGTTTCGGTTAATTTCCCTTTCTTATAAATCAGTACTTTCCGATTTTTCTGGTCATAAACCTTTTTATAAATGGAAACGCCTTGATAGCCAAATCGCTCTTCCAAAGTATCGGTATACCTTTCTTTTAAACTACCATAAGTATCATAAAGTTCCTTTATACCATTAATTTTATCATTTTTAAATACAGCAATACCATTATGATATTTTTCCTTTATAAGCGGTTTTCTATTTTCGTACTTTTCAACTACCGAATCTCGTAAATAGTATTTACCATATAACGGCCCTTCGTAAATACACTTTGTTTTAATAACCAAATAATTATTCCCGTCTTTACGAACATCAATCCGTTCTTCCTCCTTTAAATCTTTTTCTTTATAAACCCTTATGGTTTTTAACCTCGTTCCGTTAGCATATAAATAACTACCTTCCTTATTCCCGTCAACATATTTAACCGAAAATGTACCATCAAGATAAAAGTTTTCATTAATGGTAAAAATAAAATGGACTCCGGCATCTTCAATATTGTGCCTAAATGTACCCGATTGTTTTAATTGTTCGGTTTCGGTAGCCAAAACAATACTCCTACCTGTTGAATCCTGGGCCACCTTATAATAATTTGAACGAGTAAGCACAATGGTATCCTGCCCAAAAGCAAATTTGCCCATCGTTTCTTGGCTTTTACAGTTGTTAAAAATGATTAATAATACAATTAGTATATAATTTGTTTTCATGTTTACGATAGTTTTATTTCATGTGTTACTTAATTTATTCAATCTCTTTTATAAAGTCATTGAATGTCATAATTTTTATTCTTTCAATATTCTCTAAAATCAATAAATCATTGTCGCCTGTCAGTAAAAAATCTGCTTTCGAGTCAATAGCTAAGTTTAGAAGAAAATTATTTTTTTCATATCTGTTTTCCCTTACTTCTTCGACCTCTTTTGTTATTTCTTCCAATGAAATTTCATCAGTTGATTTAGCTCTCAGATTTTTTAGAAGTGCAGAGAAATCAGATTTTTTTTTTCTCTTTATTGATTTTAATCAAATTCAAATCAGCCAAATCTTTTAGTAAATTCTTGGCTTTCGGGTTTAATATATCGATTCGAATGCTTTCCATTTCATTTTAATTTTCCATAAAATTAGTGAATTTCCTAAAATCAGCTTTTAAAAACTGATTTTTTTGATATGTGGTACAACTACCAAATAAATGTAAATGAAGTCCATATACACGCT
>JBKEAG010000093.1:0-7654 GCA_047972025.1 Moheibacter sp. | reverse complement strand
GTGGTCCCACCTGGGCTCGAACCAGGGACCACCTGATTATGAGTCAGGTGCTCTAACCAACTGAGCTATAGGACCTATAAATTGTTTTATTTCTAAACTCAATTTGGGAGTGCAATTTTACAACAAACAATTGAATTGTACAAACTATTTTTGATCACAACAAAGTTCTACCAATACTCCATTAGTTGATTTCGGGTGCAAAAAAACAACCATTTTACCATCTGCACCTTCTTTTGGAGTTTCATTTATAAACTGAAAACCAGCATCTTTTAATCTTTTAATTTCTGATTCCATATCATCTACCGCAAAAGCCATGTGATGGATCCCTTCCCTATTTTTTTCTAAATATCTTGCAATAGCACTACTTTCTTTTTGTGCTTCTAATAATTCAATTTTACTCTCACCTATTTCAAAAAAAGAAGTTTTTACCGCCTCGCTTTCTACTATTTCTTCTTTATAAGGCTCTTTTCCCAGTAACTTTATCATCAAATCATTAGAAACATTTAAGTCCTTTACAGCTATACCGATATGCTCTATTTTCATCATTCTAATCAAATTTTAATTCAAAGGTATGAATTGATTTTGTTTCAAAACATGATTTAAAAAAATGCCGTAATTTTGCAAAAATTATTTTAACATTTTGGAAAGTAATCGACAAAAGAAAGTAGCAACCGTTTTTCAAGAAGAATTATCTGAGGTTTTTCGTAAAGAGGCTAAAGAATTTTATTCCGGACGAATTTTAACTGTATCCGAAGTCAATGTTACTCCTGACCTTTCGGTTGCAAAAGTATATATCAGTATTTTTCCAAATAAAGATGGAGATAAAATCATCAAAGAAATAAAGGAAAAAAGTGCTACATATCGCTCTATACTTGCCAAAACAGCAGCCAAAACAATGCGTATAACACCTGAGTTACTTTTCTACTTGGACTCTTCTCTTGATAAAATGGAAAAAATTGACCGTGCTTTGCGAGGCGAAGGTGACAATCCTATTTTATAAATGAAAAATATTTCCTTCTACATAGCACGTCGTTACAATGCGCACACTATGGTCATCAACATGATGTTGATTGTAATTTCTGCTTTGTTTGTTGGAACTTTGGTTTACGCAGGAAGTAACTCCTTTAAAATCATTCGTAACTTTGTTATTGGCTTCTTTTCGTCAGAAGAAAACCCTACATTACTTTATGAAATTATTATTTATGGAGCCACCTTTTTGTATCTAATTATTCAAACCATTTTTGTTTATTGGCTCAATTCTCTACTAAAAAAAACAAATCGAAAACTTAAATTAGGAATTTCATTAATTATCGCATTTGTTTTAGGAGTAATCGGAATTTTCCTTATAAGTCCACAAGCTCTCCAGAATTTCTTTTCTATAGTATTCATTTCTACAAGTTTGCTGTTTATTGTATTTGGACTATTCTCCTATTTAATTTCACAACAAAAAATCACGGGAGTAAACATCATCACTTCCATTGCCGTGTTTGCTATTACCATTGCTACTTGTGCTTTATTTATCATTCTCTCTGTTTTTTCTGGATTAGAAAAAATGAATATAGAAATGCTTAGTAATGTAAACCCTGATTTAAAAATAACACCGGCAAAGGGAAAAGTTTTACCAAGTATCAATGAAATTACAACTAAATTAGATTTAAATAAAAATATTGAAGCCTATACCAAAGTTATTGAAGAGAAAGTTTCTATTGAGTTTGAAGACAAGGAGGATATTTCTTACATAAAAGGTATAGACAAAAACTACACTAAAGTGGTTCGTATAGACACTTCTGTTGTACATGGTGCTTATTTAGATTTCAAAACACCTTATCAATTATTAGCCTCTGATGGGGTTGCTCGTCGATTGCAAATGTACATTGACCACCAACATGCTAGTCGGTTGCGGATACCCAAACCCGGTACCGGATTGATTTCTACTGAAGAAGAAGCGTTTAACACAGCGGTAGCCAATCCCATTGGAGTTTTATTTATAAATGAACAATATGATAAATATATATTTTCTCCCATTGGGCTCACACAAACATTGCTCCAACTTCCACCGGAAGCGGCTTATTCTATTGAACTCAAATTAAAACCCAACAAATCTCCCAATGTACTAAAGGAAAATTTACAAAGTGATTTAGGAAATGGTGTCGTGGTTCAAACTCGACAAGATTTAGATGCAACTTTTTTGAAAGTTATGAATGTAGAAAATTTAATTATTTATTTAATTTTCACACTTGTGATTATCATTGCTTCTTTTAATCTAGCGGGAGCTATCACCATCATCATCATAGATAAAAAAGCACAAATAAAATCTATGTGGAGCTTCGGCATTCCCATCAAACAAATCAAACAAATATTTTTCAATACCGGAATATTAATCACTTTGTTTTCAATACTTTTTGGATTAATTTTAGGAAGCACCATCGGGCTGATGCAAATCAAATTTCATTTGGTAATGGCAAATCCGTTTGTAGCTTTTCCATTTGAGTTTAAACTTACCAACTACTTAATTGTACTAGGCACAGTTCTCTTTATTGGCGGTGGAGTTTCGTATTTGGTATCGAAAAGATTATCGGTTTAGTTATATTTCAACTCTAACTCCTTGGCGTAGGGAGTATTATCTATAATTTTCCAATTATAAATTTTAGCAAGTAAATATACTTCTCCCAAATTATTTATAAGTTGAGCGTGTGCTTCTTTTTCTAATTTCGGATAATCAATTTTATCTTCTACCAACTTTGCAGCATCTTTCTTTACTGAATTTAATTCATTGGCATCAAATGAGTTAAAAACACTTTGTTCTACATCAAAAAATTGAACATCTGGATAAGTTTTAATGTCTAAATCGGGAATTTTTTGAATATAAATAGCTTGATTGACTGAATCAATTCTAACTCTCATCTGACTCATATCATAAGTTGCTTGAACTTTAGCATTTACAACCAATACCAATTTTTTGTCTAAACTAAAAATATCATCTAATCCGGGAATATAACGACTACTTTTATGCGTCACTACATTGGAAACCATTTGTTCGGCAACAATCATCTTGTTTAGCTTTTTGATTTCGTATGCAATTATTTGTGAGTCATTGGTTGTAGAACTCGTCTGAAACTGCTTCATCACAAAATAAGTCAGTAATGCTCCCAAAAGCAAACCCACTACTATATACGTGTACTTTCTCAATCTTCAGCGTAATTAGGCTCCAGAGGCATTTCGTTGACTATCATCAGAATGTCTTCCTCCAACGAGCCTGAAACCGGAGACTCTACTATTCTACCTACTTCTTTTCCACCCAAATAAAAAATAAATGTAGGCACAAAACGGATATCCTTCCCTACTTCTTCTCCATAGAAGCTTTTTTTACTTTCATTTACAGCATAGGTCACCATACGTCGCTCTGGAAATTTGGCTTCATCTAAAATTTTTAACAACTGAGGATAATAAACCTTAGAATCATCACACCATGTTCCCATAAAAACCTCTATTCTATAAAGTCTCACCTTCTTTTTGATTCCTTCCATCATTGCTTCATTTGGTTGATATGAAGTATATTCCGTGAGAAACCATGTAGAAAAAGGCTCTTTTTCAAAGGCTTGTCTCTCAACACCACCTAGTAGCATTTTATCTCCATCACTTTTTTTCACAACTCTATTAAAAATATAAGGTCCTTCACAACTTACGATAAATAAGGTCAGCACAAGCGCTAATAATGATTTTTTCATTGTTTAAATTTGGATGTGTAAAGATATAAAATTAATTATTTAGCCATTAAATTTTCCTTTTTCAAAATGTATTGTCCCTACAGAAAAGTCAGCCAAATCTCCAATTTTAGGATAAACAGTTGCCTTTCCTATATAGGTCTTTCCATTTTTATTTATATCCAAATGACCATGATAAGCAGATAAATCTCCTATTTCTTCAATTCGAGCACAGTAGGCCACCTCATGCTTTTTTTTATCCAATCTTTCTTCAAAATAAATACCTATGTCCAACAACATTTCAGACTCATTGGAACTTACCCGAACGTTTCGAAGAATTATATCTAGAAATTTCTTTTTGTTTTCGGGAATCTCAAAGTAATCTCCAATTTCGGGCTTTTCATTTTTAGCAATCTTATCCAATGCCAATAAAATTGCCAAAGCATTGTATTTACGAGTATGGTCTCTTTCATAATCATTAGGGTAGTGTCCTGCTTCAAATAAAATGGTAGGAACGCCCATCTTCATAAAATTATCCCCGGTAGAAGTTGGATAAAATTCATCCGTAAACCTTGATATATAACCGGGAATTATCTCTTGCATACCTTTATATATAGTATCAATGATTGCCATTGCCTGTACCCGAGGTTCGTTTATACTCCTTTCTACATCAACTGAAGGTGCTAAAAATGCCAACGTTGCCGGATTTGGAGTATCTCCTACATTAAAAATAGTTCTTTGATCATGAAGATTAAACAAATATTGTGGAGCAACTTCCTCTACATAATGTTTTAAAATTTTGATTTCAGGAGATGCTTCCTGAATAAAATCCCGATTTAAATCTACCCCTCCTGCATTTCTACGGGTATAAAGACTCGCTCCATCTGGATTTAACATAGGAATAAAATGAAATGTAACCGATTCCAAAAGCTCTTTCACCCAGTTCTCATCTAGTTTCAAAAAATTCAAAGCATCTAACATAGCTCGTGTTCCGGTAGATTCATTTCCATGCATTTGAGACCAAGCCAAAACTTTTATCTTTCCGGTACCTATTTTTAAACCATAAATGTCATTTCCTAAAAAAGAATGACCTAACAGCTTTTTGTCTGAAAAATATTCATCTAGGTAATTTTTTAAATCCAAATAAGGTAAATATTTTGATTCGAACCCTTCGACTCTGATTTTCTCATAGTTACGATTAAAAAGTGCTAATATTTCCATAAAACGAAGGTACAATTTTTAAAAATTGATTTTAGAGCGATTTAAGCAATTCTTTTTCTCACACATAAGTCTTACCCTATAAAATTCTAAATCATCGCTCAAATTCAATTGAAAATTTCATTTACATTTGTAATTTACAATAGTAAATTATATTTCATGACATTTTGACTTTTTCGAACTAATTTTTTATAAAAAATATAATTTGTTTATTTAAATTATTGATTATCAATGTATAATTATTATTTATTTAATGTTTTTCTTTTAAATTTATTTAAGTAATTTTGTCTGAATTATCAATCTATCACTTGTATTTACTTTTGTAAATATTGTTTAAATTTGTAAAATGGAGCTAAAAAATAGAATTTTAGAAATTTTGGAAAATTCGGGACTTACACCCTCGGAATTTGCAGAAAAAATTGACGTACAACGTTCGGCAATTTCTCACATCACTTCAGGACGAAATAAACCAAGTTTAGATTTTTTAATTAAAATCAAAAAATCATTTCCAGAAATTGATACTGATTGGCTTATTTTTGGAGAAGAAAAACAGGAAACAAATCCACCTCTCACTTCAGAAAAGGAAACCTCTCCTCTACTCGATTTTAATTTATTTTCTGAACAAAAAGATGAAACCCCTTCTCTATTTAATGATGAATTTTCTGAAGTAGAAAAAGTAGAAAAGCAGCAACCAAGTATAAATAAGAAAAAAATCAAACGAATCGTATTTATATATGATGATAATAGTTTTGAAGATTTTACACAGAGCTAACATCAGATTTGAAATTCTCCCTATCTTCGGTTCATGAATTTTGTAGCACATCAATTTCTATCATTTCACAAAACTGAAATCCAACTAGGAAATCTATACGGTGAGATTGTCCGTGGAAAAGATTATTTGAAGTTCGATACAGAAATACAAAAAGGGATTCTCCTTCACAGAGAAATTGACACATTTACAGATGCCCACGACATTGTAAAAAACAGTACCAAAATCTTTCATCCTAAATATGGAAAGTATGCCCCGGTAATAGTTGATGTACTCTATGATCATTTACTCATCAAAAACTGGAATTACTACACAGACCAATCTTATACAGATTTTGTAACGGAATGCTATAATTTATTTCGTTTGAAATTAGATACTTTTCCCAAAAACTTAAAATACATCATTCAACATTTGTTAAACTATGATTGGTTTCATAATTATAAATCATTGAACGGGATTCAGCAAACGCTAAAAGGGATTAGTCAGCGAAGTAAATTTCAAAATAATATTTACCAAGCTACCTATGAGTTTGTAGAAAATGAAAAGGAATTAAATTCTGATTTTAATGAATTCTTCCCTTTATTAATCAATCATTGCCAAAAATTCATTAAATCCTAAAAAGCAATTTTTAGTTTCCGTTGAATATTGTATTTTAGACGGCAAACAAAAATACAAGATGGATTTACAATTCAATAAACGTGAAGATAAAAATCGCCTACTGGTTTCCGACTTACGAAAAAAACTAGCAGAAATTCATTTAGGTGGTGGCAAAAAACGTATTGAAAAACATAAAGGAAAGGGAAAACTAACTGCCCGAGAGCGTATTGATTATTTACTCGACAACAAAAGACCTACAATAGAAATTGGTGCATTTGCCGGTTATGAAATGTATGATGAAGACGGAGGTTGCCCTAGTGGCGGAGTAGTTGTGAAAATAGGCTATGTTTCCGGAAAACAGTGTATAGTTGTAGCCAATGATGCCACAGTAAAAGCAGGTGCTTGGTTTCCTATTTCAGGAAAGAAAAATTTACGTGCACAGGAAATCGCTATGGAAAACCGGCTTCCCATCATTTATTTAGTTGACAGTGCAGGTGTTTATTTGCCTATGCAAGCAGAAATTTTTCCGGATAAAGAACACTTTGGACGAATTTTCAGAAATAATGCTGTGATGAGTTCTATGGGAATTACGCAAATTGCTGCTGTTATGGGAAGTTGTGTTGCCGGCGGTGCCTATCTACCAATTATGAGTGACGAGGCTTTGATTGTGGATAAAACAGGTTCTATCTTTCTTGCCGGAAGTTATTTAGTAAAAGCTGCTATTGGTGAAGATATTGACAATGAAACACTTGGAGGTGCTACTACTCATTCTGAGATTTCAGGTGTGACAGACTATAAAGCAAAAAATGATGAAGATGCTCTGGATAGAATCAAATCCATAATGGGAAAAATAGGAGATTATGAAAAAGCTGGATTTAACCGGATTGATTCTACTCCACCAACAGAAGACGAAAAAGAAATCTACGGAATACTTCCTGCTTCCCGTGCAGAACAGTATGATATGTATGAAATCATCAAAAGATTAGTTGACAATTCTGAATTTGATGAATACAAAGCTCAATATGGAAAAACAATCATTTGTTGCTATGCCCGAATTGATGGCTGGGCTGTCGGAATTGTTGCTAATCAACGAAAAATTGTAAAATCTAAAAAAGACGGAATGCAGTTTGGTGGTGTGATTTATTCTGACTCAGCTGATAAAGCAACTCGGTTTATTGCTAATTGTAATCAGAAAAAAATTCCATTGGTATTTCTACAAGATGTAACTGGTTTCATGGTATGATCTATATCAGAACATGGAGGCATCATAAAAGACGGAGCTAAAATGGTGAATGCCGTGTCCAACTCCGTAGTTCCTAAATTTACCGTAATTATCGGAAATTCTTATGGTGCAGGTAATTATGCT
>JBKEAG010000067.1:0-7909 GCA_047972025.1 Moheibacter sp. | reverse complement strand
TTGTAGGTTTTGTAGGAGCTGCTATTTTGATGAAAGGAGGTGAAGTAGGGGGTGGTAGTGACGTGTTTTATTCACTATTAATTATTGTCGCAACAATTATGTATGGAATAAATGGACTGATTATAAGTAAATATTTGTCAGGGATACCTTCATTTAAACTTTCATCCGTTGTATTTACAGTTTGGTTATTCCCGTCGCTTTTAATATTGGGTTTGACAGATTTTTATTCTGAATTTGAAGCAACATCAGTTCAACTTGAAGGATTGGGTTATGTAGCTGTTTTAGGGCTAGTGGGAACGGCAATAGCTATGATTTTGTTTTATAAACTCATCCAGCAAACTTCTGCTATATTTGCTTCAGTTGTCACATATTTGATGCCGATTGTAGCTGTAATGTGGGGAGTTCTTGATGGTGAAAAGTTAACTTGGTTACATGGGGTTGGGGGATTACTTATTTTGTCCGGTATCTATTTGATACAATCACCTAAGTTAAAAAAATCAAAAATACCTAAAACGTATTAATAGATTTTAAGTTTATAAAGAAATTGGAAAATATTTCTCTAACTTTATACACCAAAAATTCAAAAAAATGAATAAGAATATCATAGTTATTACCATTGCTGCGCTAGGCTTTATTATTGGGTTAGCTCTTCTAGGTAACGCTATCAAAAATAGAAACCAATCCGAAAATACGATTTCTGTAACCGGTTTGGGAACGAAGGAGTTTACCTCAGATTTGATTGCTTGGAGTGGGAATTTTTCCCGAAATAGTTTTGAGTTAAAATCGGCCTATGACCAATTAGAAAGTGATAAACAGATTATAGAAAAGTATTTGCTGTCAAAAGGTATCAACAAAGATGAAATTGTTTTTTCTGCGGTAGATATGCACAAAATGTATGACTATTCTTCAGATAATTATGGGAACAGTAGTCGGAAATTTTCAGGCTACCAACTTTCTCAGAATGTCAATATAGAAAGTAAAGAAGTTGCTAAAATTGAAAACCTTTCACGAACCATTACAGAAATTATCAATCAAGGAATTGAATTGACCTCCTCATCACCTCGTTATTTTTATACCAAATTAGCAGATGTAAAGCAGGAAATGATAGCAAATGCAACAAAAGATGCTAGGCAACGAGCCGAAAAAATAGCTGAAAATGCAGGAAGTGGACTTGGAGATTTAAAGAAAGCCTCGATGGGTGTTATACAAATTACTGCTCCCAACTCCAATGAAGATTATTCTTGGGGAGGGACTTACAACACGTCTTCTAAGGAGAAAGTTGCGAGTATTACTATAAAATTGGAGTATAGAGTAAGGTGAGGTTTTTACAATTTAATTTTTGAGACTAATCATTTTATTCTAATTATCTAACTCTATATCAAAATTTGTTAAACTTTTAAAGACTTCAAGTCTATCCATTAATTCTTCTTCTGTAAGTCCAGCAATGCGCTCTGTTCCAAATTTTTCTACGGTAAAAGAAGCCAAAGCACTTCCGTAAATGATGGCTCTTTTCATATTTTCAAATGAATAATTCTTCGTTTTTGCTAAGAAACCGGAGAAACCACCGGCAAAAGTATCACCTGCTCCCGTAGGGTCAAAAACATCTTCAAGAGGTAGTGCTGGTGCAAAGAATACATTATTTTCTTGAAAAAGTAAGGCTCCGTGTTCTCCTTTTTTGATGATAAGGGTGTGAGGCCCCATCTGTAAAATCTTTTTGGCAGCTTTTACCAAACTATATTCTTTACTCATTTGACGAGCCTCTTCGTCATTAATCGTTAGAACATCTACATCTTTCAACACATCCATTAATTCGTCCCAAGTTAAATCCATCCAAAAATTCATTGTATCTAGAACAACTAAATTTGGACGTTCATCTAACTGTTCCAATACTGATTTTTGAACCAAAGGATGAAGGTTTCCTAGCATCAATACATCTGGTTTTTTCCACTTTTTCGGAACTACAGGTTGAAAATTTTCCAAAGTATTTAATTCTGTAATCAAAGTATCACGTGAGTTCATATCGTTGTGATAACGCCCTGACCAAAAGAAAGTTTTTCCATCTTTTACTACTTCCACTCCTGAAAGGTCAATGTTTTTAGCGGCCATCAAATCCATGTATTCCTGTGGGAAGTCACCACCAACTACAGAAACGATTCCCGATCTTACATCGAGCATAGAGGCAGCCATCCCTATAAAGGTTCCGGCACCACCCAAAATTTTATCGGTTTTCCCAAATGGGGTTTCAATCTGGTCAAATGCGACAGTTCCAACTACTAATAAACTCATTTAGAATAATTTTATGCAAATATAATTTTTTGTTTGCCTATACGAAACCTTGTCGAAAGTATTTTCATTATGAAATAGAACTTTGACTAAATAGGATTAGGGTAGATTCAACTTAATCGATAGACTTAACAACTGCTTTTTCAGCTTCTTTCCGTGAACCATCAAAACCATCTATGCCAGAAACTGTTGTGTATTTTAGGATGAACTTTTTCCCTGGATTTAATTTTTGGTAAATACTCTGACAAGCCATGGTTGCTTCGTGAAAACCACAAAGAATTAATTTCAACTTACCGGGATAAGTATTTACATCTCCAATTGCATAAATTCCTTCTATATTCGTTTGATAATCAAGAGCATTATTGACTTTTATAGCATTTTTCTCAATTTCCAACCCCCAGTTGGCAATGGGGCCTAATTTTGGAGAAAGTCCAAATAATGGAATGAAATAGTCTGTTTCTATGGTTGTTTTTTCACCCTCTTTTTCTAGTGAGATGGCAGTAAGCGTTTGTTCACCATGTAACTCAGTCACTTCAGCCGGCGTGATAAGGTTTATTTTTCCTTGATTTTTTAATTCCTGAACTTTTTCAACTGAATCTAAAGCTCCGCGAAATTCATTTCTTCTATGAACTAAAGTTACCTCAGAAGCAACATCACTTAGAAAGATACTCCAGTCTAGGGCAGAGTCACCACCCCCAGCAATTACAATACGTTGATCACGAAATAATTCCGGATTTCTTACAAAGTATTCAACTCCTTTTTCCTCAAACTGACTAATGTTTTCTAGAACAGGTTTTCTTGGCTCAAAACTACCCAATCCACCAGCAATGGCAATGGCTTTGGTGTGATGCTTTGTTCCCTTATTTGTCGTTACAATAAAAGTTTCGTCTTCTTGTTTTTCGATGGTCTCAGCAACTTCATTGAGTGTAAATCCAGGCTCAAATTGTTTGATTTGTTCCATTAAATTATCTACTAATTCACCAGCGAGTACAGAAGGATAGCCCGGAATGTCAAAGATTGGTTTTTTTGGATATAGTTCAGCTAATTGCCCACCAGGTTGAGGTAATGCGTCAATAATATGACAGTGAAGTTTAAGAAGCCCCGCTTCAAATACAGTAAATAATCCTGTGGGTCCGGCTCCAATAATTAGTATATCTGTTTGAATCATTTGTATAGATTTAAATAAATGAAGTGGTTTTACACTCCAAACTTTATAATTGTGCAAAAATACGAATGAATCATGAATCTATATTGTGATAAAGGTCAGTAAATCAAATGCCTTAAACCATAGCATCTTTGATGCGTGTCATAGCAGAAATAAGCTGTTCTTCTGATGCTGCAAATGAAATCCGTAAACAGTTGTCCATCCCAAATGCACTTCCAGAAACGGTTGAAACAAGGGCTTCTTCTAATAAGTAGAGCGCTAAATCATCAGCATTTTGAATTTTTTTTCCACGATAAGTTTTTCCAAAAGTTTCCGACACATCAGGAAATAAATAAAATGCTCCGTGAGGTTCTTTGACTTTGAAACCTTTTATGTCAGCTGATAATTTCATCATTAAATCTTTTCTTTTCTGGAAAGCATCGACTAAATATTGAATTTGAGATAAGTCTGCATCTAGAGCAGTTATAGCAGCTCTTTGTGCGATGGAGTTTGTACCTGAAGTTACTTGACCTTGCAGTGTTTCACAAGCCTTTGCAATCCATTCGGGAGCACCTATGTAACCAACTCTCCATCCTGTCATAGCGTATGCTTTAGAAAGACCATTTACAGTTATGGTACGGTCAAATACTTCTGGAAAACTGGCAATACTCGTTGTTTTTAGGCCATAGTTAATGTGTTCGTAGATTTCATCTGAAATAATAATTAAATCATGCTTTATCGCCATTTGAGCAATTTCCTTTAACTCATCTTCAGTATAAACACTACCGCTAGGATTACAGGGTGAACTATAAATTACAGCTTTTGTTTTAGGTGTTGTGAATTCTTCAAGTTTCTCTGCATTTACTTTAAAATCTTCATCCAAAGAGGACTTTATTAATACGGGAGTGCCTCCTGCTAGTGTTACCAAGTCAGTATAAGTTACCCAATAAGGTGCAGGGATTAGCACCTCGTCGCCATCATCTAATAAGCATTGAAAAATGTTGTAAAGTGACTGTTTAGCACCAGTAGAAACAACTATTTGTGATGGTTTGTAATCAATACCGTTATCTCGTTTAAATTTTTTGACAATAGCCTCTTTTAATTCAGGGAAACCCGCTATGGGAGTATAGTGTGAGTAGTTTTCGTCTATGGCTTTTTTTGCAGCTTCTTTAATGAAGTCCGGTGTATCAAAATCCGGCTCTCCAATACTTAGACTAATGACATCTTTCCCTTCTGCTCTTAGTTCACGCGCCTTTTCTGTCATAGCAATCGTGGCAGAAGGTTGTAGTTTTTGAAGTTTTGATGAAAGCTGCATTTTGTGAATTTTAAATTTAGCACGAAGATAGGAAATAGAAAGTATTTATTGGCTTGAAATCCTAAACTTTAAATAGGAATTTATACCTTGCAAAGAAAAATTATGGCAACAATAAAGTTTCATGGAAATCCTATTCATACATCAGGAGATTTACCTTTGGTAGGAAGTACAGCACCTGAATTTTCCTTAACTGCAGGAGATTTATCTGAAAAAAAATTATCAGATTTTAGAGGTAAGAAAGTGGTATTAAATATTTTCCCAAGTGTTGATACCGGAACTTGTGCAGCTTCTGTAAGAAGGTTTAATCAAGAGGCAAGTGACTTAGAAGATACGGTGGTTTTGTGCATTTCCAAAGATTTACCTTTTGCCCAAAATCGGTTTTGTGGAGCAGAGGGTTTGGAGAATGTAATTACACTATCAGAATTTAAAAACACAAATTTCTCAGATGCTTATCAATTGCAACTTTCGGATGGTCCTTTGGCTGGATTGATGAGTAGAGCTGTGGTGGTTTTGGATGAAGAAGGCAAGATAACCTATACCGAACAAGTACAAGAGATTGTTGATGAGCCGGATTATGAAAAGGCTTTGACTGCTTTGAAATAAATAGAAGTATTTTATGGTTTAAATCTCAATCATGACTGATTGGGATTTTTTATGATAAAAATTAGCCAAATAAATTTTTTAGTTCGCATAATACTAAATTTATTTGTAATTAATTTAGACTAAATAAAAATAATATACTTATGAGAAAAATTACTTTTTTGGCAATCTTATTTCCATTTTTGATTCAAGCACAAACCTTTGAGGAAATGGAAACTGAACTTGAGAACTATTATTATTCGGCAGCAGATGTTGCTGATTTTAATGGAGATGGATATATTGATATAATGATGACCGGAGCAATTGACTCTGATCTCGATGGAGGTGTGGACTATACTTTCAATGAACTTTATAAAAATGCAGATGGAACAACTTTTCTGCCTCATCAAGGGTATGATGGAAGTTCTGTTCACCTAAGTGATATAAAATTTATAGACTTTGATAATGATGGTCTTTTAGACTTTGTATCAGCGGGATTGAGTTACAATGATGTTGTAAACTATCAACAGTACCGATTTAAAAATAATGGAAATGGATTTGATGTGATGGATAACATTCCCGGAAAGATCTATGGTTCACTAGAAACATTTGATTTTAATCATGATGGACGAATGGACTATGCTCTAAATGGAGTTCAGTATGTAGAAAATACAGGCTTTACGTACGAAATAGATTTTTATGAAAATACCGGAGTAGATTTTGAAATGACTACGAATTGGTTACCTGGTTCTCAGAATAGTAGTTTTAAAGTTGCTGATTTTAACAATGATAATTTATTGGATGTAATTTGTAACGGGTACAATTCAGAATCAGAGCCTTTCTTTCATGTATATTTAAACAATGATGGAGTGTTGACATTGAGTCAAGAATTAGGAGCAGTGTCGGATGGAGGTTTAGGATTTGCTGATTTCAATGCAGACGGACATTTAGACTTTGTAGCATCAGGATTAGATGTGGATTACAATGAGTTTACTGCTTTTTATTTAAATGATGGAAGTGGAAACTTCACCGTGATACCTATAGAAGGTGTGGGGATAGGAAGTTCCAGTATTTCGGTAGGAGATTTAAACAATGATGGATATTATGACTTTGCAGTAATTGGTGATGATGTAGATTATAATGGATGGGTAAAAATATTTTTATTTGATTCAGTAAATTCAACATTTATAGAAGCAGAAAATACAGGGATTTATAATTTGGGAAGTCAGGGAGATATAGAATTGTTTGATTTAGATAATGATAACCATTTGGATATGCTAATTTCAGGATTTGATTGGGCAGATGATGATATGCCATCATTAACCAAATTATTTAAAAATACTTCTACTGAAGAGAATTTAAAACCAAATGCACCTACGGAATTAAATTTAGAGCAAGACGGTAACAGGTTGAATTTTTCATGGATAGGGGCAACAGATGATAAAACACCAACAGAAGCACTTCAATATGAACTGAAAGTTGGGACAACTTCAGGAAGTCAAGATATAGCAAAATATATTGTTACAACACCAAATTGGTTTTTGGAATTAGAAGAAGTACCATCCAATTTATTTTGGAGTGTAAAATCAATAGATGCAAGTGAAATTTATTCAAACAAATCAGAGGAAGCACAACTCTCCATTTTTGATAATATAGCTACTCAAGAAGTTAAATTCTACCCTAATCCGGCAAAAGATATTGTTTACTTTGACTCGGACAAAGAGATTCAGTCTGTTGAATTGTATTCTATATATGGACAGAAGATTCCAACATCATTTGCAAATAAACAGGTAAATATTTCACATTTACCAAGCGGAGTTTATATACTAAAACTTCAAGTAGAGGGAAAAATGATTACAGAAAAATTAGTTGTTAAATAATTTGATGTTTATACAGGTTGGTGAATGTTCACTAAACTAAATTCAAAAGGTGGAGCTACTCCGCCTTTTTTATTGTTAAAAATAGAACCTTGAAACTAAATCTTTACTTTTGTGTAGATTTCAAATTATGCCCAAACAGATATCCATACGTATTTCACCACAAGATTTTTCAAATGAAATAATTTTGAAAAAACAACTGGCACAAGCAATAAAAGTTAGCCCAAGTGAAATTAATGCCTATCAAATTCTACGTCAATCCTTAGATGCTCGAAATCGAAATATTTTTTATCAATTACAAGTTAATATATTTGTAAATGAACCTTTTATAGATGCTTTTGCTTTTGAGCCGAAATTACAAAATGTAGAAAATGCAAAACCAGTTTTGATTGCAGGAGCCGGTCCTGCCGGACTTTTTGCTGCTTTAAGGTTAATCGAATCAGGACTGAAACCCATCATAATTGAACGAGGTAAAGACGTGAGAGAGCGAAGACGAGATTTGGCAGCAATGAACAAAGAGGGAATTGTGAATCCCGAATCAAACTATTGTTTCGGTGAAGGCGGAGCAGGAACATATTCAGATGGAAAATTGTATACCCGTAGTACAAAACGGGGAAATGTTTTGAAGAGTTTGCAATGGTTTCATCATTTTGGTGCAACAGAAAAGATTCTGCAGGAAGCTCATCCACACATTGGAACAAATAAGTTACC
>JBKEAG010000055.1:0-2606 GCA_047972025.1 Moheibacter sp. | reverse complement strand
CCCTCTGATTAACAGTCAGATGCTCTAACCAACTGAGCTAAGGAGGAGTGTCCTTTAAATGGACGGCAAATATAAAATGAATAATTTATACTTGCAATACTCTTTTGGATTTTTTTTAAGTCCCTTTTATTAAATGCCAAATATCATTTCCAAAAACTAGAGCCATTAGTGACATGATTATCACAAAACCAGTTATTTGTGCTATTTCCATAGTCTTTTCACTCATTTTCCGTCCGGTTATCATTTCTATAATGGTAAACAAGGCATGTCCACCGTCTAATGCCGGTATCGGTAATAAATTAATGAATGCTAACCAAATTGAAAACATTGCGGTAAAGTTCCAAAACCTATCCCAATCCCATTTAGGATCAAATACTTTAAACAGTCGTAATGGTCCGCTAATTTGTTTGTAGGCTTCTGTTTTAGGGCGAAGGATTAGTTTTATTTGCTTTATTTGATATGCTAGATTGGTGAAAGTTTTATTTAAACCGGCAGGAATTGCTTGAAGTAATGAATATTCGTCATGAATAAACATACTTTTTGTAAATTCCTCACCAAGTCCTTTTGGGAAAAAACCGAGAGTAGCACTATCGGTAACCAGTACAGGTAATACCACCGTTTGTCCATTTCGTTCTACGGTTAGTTTTACAGAGTCGCTTTTATGCTCATTTAGAAGTTCCTTAAATTGAGAATATTTTTCAATCTTTTTTTGATTAACTTCAATGATTTTATCATTTACTTGTAATCCAGCTTTGATAGCGTTATTATTAGGAGCCAAACTATCTATAATAACATCTTTTACTAAAGGAGCATATAATCCTTGTGCTCTAGCTCCGTTTAAAATGGATTTAACACCGCTATCCGTAATTCCTAGATTTATTACCTCTCCGTTTCGTTCTACTTGAACAGTATCAGAAAGAAGAATATCAACAGTCATCCAATTGGCTCTTGGTTGTGTTTTTCCGTCAACTGACAAAATTTTATCGCCATCTTTAAATCCGGCTTGTTTTGCAGCTTCACTAAACTCCAAACCATTTTCTTGCATCTTGTCCATAGAGACATAGCGGTCTCCTTGTGTAGTAAGCATAACCGTATAAATAATCCATGCCAAAAAGAAATTGACAATAATACCAGCAAGCATAATGATGAGCCGTTGCCAAGCCGGTTTACTCCTAAATTCCCAAGGCTGTGGTTCTTGTTTTAGTTGCTCCTTGTCCATACTTTCATCAATCATCCCGGCAATCTTCACATAGCCACCCAAAGGCAACCACCCAATTCCATAGGTAGTTTCACCTATTTTTTTCTTGAAAATGGCAAACCAAGGGTCAAAAAACAACATGAATTTTTCTACTCGTGTTTTGAAATATTTCGCAGCCCAAAAGTGTCCAAGCTCATGCAATGTTACCAAAATGGATAGGCACAGGATTAGTTGTGACACTTGAATCAATATATCTTTCATTTTTTATTTATAGTAAATGGTTTGCAAAATTACGTTTTTTCAATTGAACTGAAAATTATTTCCACTGAAGGGTTTCTATAAGATGTTCTACATCTTTTTTAATGTAATTAATTGCCGGTTGAAGTGAGTCATATTTGGGTAAAGTAGAGAAATAGACCGAACCACTAATGAGGTTCTGTGTACTATCTGTTGCATGAAACTGGAGATTGATAGCGGAATCACCACCTAATTCAAATAAAGTTCCATAAACTTTAGCATCGTCAAAAATAAACTCTCGGGGTGATATATAACTGGCTTTCGTAGTTTGTCCTTGTACAAATTTTTCACTGTCTTTAATCTTGATTGCTAAATCTTCTTTACCGTTTACAGGAAAATAAGTAATGTAAATATTTGCTTTCATATCGGGGTAATGCAGAGTAAACCAACAGGGTTCGTCTACTTTGTCCTGCTTTTTTGCATAATTAGAGTATTGAAATACAAAAGGACAATTCCCTTCTAAATTTTGATATTTAGCTTCAGGGTATTCTAACCGAAGTTGTCCCGTGGGCTTTATTGTATAGTCTTCCCCACAAGAAAGGAAAGTGATAATCATAAGTAAAAACACAAAAGTATATTTCACGTAGTTATATTTATTGGTTTTCAATGACAGTACTTCGAAGTAATTATTCTGTTATTTAAAGACTATATATAAACAGTCTATTTTGCTTTAAACTATGAGTTAAAAAGGTAAATCATCTGGAGTTTCATCTTGTATAGAGTTCTTGCTAGAAGAGTCTAAATCTTGAGTAGAGCTGTTTTGAGCAACATTTGTAAAGTTAGAATTATCTGATTTTGGTGTCAAAAAGGTAAACTCACTAATGATAATCTCTGTTGTATAACGGTCTTGTCCATTGCTATCTTGCCATTTTCGGGTTTTTATTTTACCTTCAATATAAAGTTTGTCCCCCTTTTTTGCATATTTCTCTAGAATTTCTGCAACCTTATTTCGTGCAATGATATTATGCCATTCCGTTTGTGTTACACGCTCACCATTGTCTCTAGATGTATATACTTCACTAGTTGCAAGTGGAAACCGACCTATTTTATTTTGATTGTCAAATTCATGGATTTTCACATCATCTCCCATGTTCCCAATCAATATTACTTT
>JBKEAG010000042.1:0-8822 GCA_047972025.1 Moheibacter sp. | reverse complement strand
ATGGTCGGGTTTTCTTATGCCTCATTTTAGCATTTTTATTGTTTCGGCTTTTTAAAGTTAAAACAGGGAAATCTATTGCCGATGAAAACAAGCGTTTGATTCTAATTTTCTCAATCTTTCTAATTGTCTTTAGTGTACTGTTCATTGCCATGACAAATCCGCTTGGTCCACGCTATTTTATGATTAATTATTTAGTCGCAACTCTTCTTTGTTTAAATTTAATTTATACATTAATTCAAAATATAAAATGGCAGAAAATTTCTACAGCAATACTATTTATAGCATTTGTAACAGGGCATTTTTGGATTTGGCCAACTACAATTTCTCAAGGATGGGACTCTAGTTTTGCTTACTTAAACTATTTTCCATTACGGGATAAAATGGAAAATTATATCAAAGAAAATAATTTTTCAAAAAAAGAAATCGGAACAAATCTCAATTTAAATAATCCCCAATATATAGATTTAACTCCACCTTCAGAAGAACTCTATATTGACTTAAACACCTCTGAAAATAATTATATTCTTTTGTCAAACATAGAAAATGAAACGTCTGACGAAGACATTCGTATCATAATGAATGATTGGAAATTAATTAAATCTTTTCACCAATTGGGTGTTTTCATTAGCTTATACCAAAACCCATATTATACTCAGAAATAACGATTTTCACCTCTATAGTTAACACGTTTTTTCTTACTTTTGCAAAATGGGAGAAAACCTAACTGGAAACATGACTCCTCAAGCTACGGCAAATTATACAGAGGACAACATCAAAACCCTTGACTGGCGAGAGCATATCCGTATGCGTCCCGGTATGTACATAGGAAAACTAGGAGACGGTTCTTCACAAGATGATGGAATTTATATATTATTAAAAGAAATTATTGACAATTCCATTGATGAGTTTGTGATGGGAGCTGGAAAGACCATTGAAATCAACCTTTCTGAAAGTGATGTTACTGTTCGTGATTATGGGCGTGGGATTCCCTTGGGGAAAATGGTAGATGCTGTTTCTAAAATGAATACCGGTGGAAAATATGATTCACGAGCATTCAAAAAATCAGTAGGTCTAAATGGTGTTGGTACAAAAGCGGTAAATGCCTTGTCTTCTTACTTCAAAGTTCAATCAATTCGTGATAACAAAACACGGATTGCAGAATTTGAGTTTGGAGAAATGAGAAATGAAGAACCGGAAAAAGAAACAACCGTCCGAAAAGGAACCAAAATTACTTTTATTCCCGATGGAGAAATTTTTAAAAATTATAAATTCCGAAAAGAATACGTTGAACGATTACTTAAAAATTATGTTTATCTAAACCCTGGTCTAAAAATCATCTTTAACGGTGAAGAATTTTATTCAGAAAATGGATTAAAAGATTTACTCCAAGACAATATAGATGAAGATATAATCTACGACATCGTTCATTTAAAAGGGGACGATATAGAAATAGCACTTACACACAGTGCTAGATCTTACTCAGAAACTTACTATTCATTTGTAAACGGACAAAATACCACACAAGGAGGAACTCACTTGTCCGCATTCAAAGAAGCAATTGTAAAGACTGTTCGTGAGTTTTACGGAAAAAACTATGACCCAAGTGATATTCGAAAATCAATTATTGCTGCAATCGCCGTTAAAGTCATAGAGCCGGTATTTGAGTCGCAAACCAAGACAAAGCTGGGCTCAACAGATATGGGACCTGATTTATCTACAGTTCGAACTTTTGTCAATGACTTTGTCAAGACCCAATTGGATAATTATCTACATAAAAACCAGGAAGTTGCTCAAAATTTAGAAAAGAAAATCAAACAAGCTGAATTAGAGCGAAAAGAACTATCCGGAATCCAAAAACTAGCTAGAGAACGAGCAAAGAAAGTCAGTTTACACAATAAAAAACTACGAGATTGTCGTCAACATTATAATGAACAAAAATCTGACCTGAAACTAGACACAACTATTTTCATAACAGAGGGAGACTCAGCAAGTGGATCCATCACCAAAAGTCGAAATGTAGAAACACAAGCCGTTTTCAGCCTACGTGGTAAGCCACTAAATTCTTATGGATTGACAAAGAAAATTGTTTATGAAAATGAAGAGTTTAACCTGCTTCAGGCAGCACTAAATATTGAAAATGGATTAGAAGAGCTTCGGTACAACAATGTGGTAATTGCTACTGATGCTGATGTAGATGGGATGCATATTCGTTTACTGCTCATTACATTCTTTTTACAGTTTTTTCCAGATTTGGTTCGTGAAGGACATTTGTATATTCTACAAACACCACTTTTCAGAGTTCGAAATAAAAAAGAAACCCGATACTGCTATACCGAAGAAGAACGTGTAAAAGCACTTGCAGAATTGGGGAAAAATCCCGAAATTACACGCTTTAAAGGACTAGGTGAAATATCTCCTGATGAATTTAAAAATTTTATAGGAAAAGACATTCGTCTAGAGCCTGTGATGATAGGAAAAGACACAACAATTGAAAATTTATTGGAGTTTTATATGGGGAAAAACACTCCTAACAGACAAGAATTTATCGTAAATAATTTAAAAACAGACGTATAATAAATGAAGTAAAATTAATTATTACTTACTCCTAAAAACCTAACTAATAATGAGAATCAACAACAAAAGAGTCAATGTTTATATTGAATCAATTTACACAATACTTTTTATAGGACTTGTATGTAGTATACTCTTGATTTTCATTCCTATTCCGACCATAACAAAATACATATCACCCTATATACTATGCGCTATATTTCTATTTTTAATAATTTCTTTATATAAATTTGGGCATCAACATGTAGAATACAGTAGTGATGGGGAAGTCTTAAATATAAAAACGGGTGACTCTTTTTGGGTAAAATATTTTCCAAAATCACGTGTAGTGGTTGATTTCCCAAAACATAAACTGATTAATTATAAAATTTATAATAGAATTTTATACAAAAAACTAGAACTTTATATTACTAGTAAAAGAAATCAATCGGGGATTGCAAAATTATCATTCAACATTACTTATCTTAGCCAAAGCGAAATTACAGACCTTAAAAGGTCATTGAGTAAAATCATTAAGAAAAACCAACTTAAAGAGAATATAGATTTAGCAGAGGCGATTTAAAATGAATGAACAATTAGGCGAAGAATCCATCAAGAAAATATCAGGAATGTATGAGGACTGGTTCCTCGATTACGCATCCTATGTAATTTTAGAAAGAGCAATACCTTCCATTTTTGATGGACTCAAACCCGTTCAACGACGTATCATGCACTCTATGAGAGAACTAGAAGATGGTCGTTACAATAAAGTTGCAAACATCGTTGGAAATACCATGAAGTACCATCCGCATGGTGATGCGGCTATCACAGATGCCATGGTGCAAATCGGACAAAAGGAATTGCTCATTGACACGCAAGGAAATTGGGGGAATATATTGACAGGAGATGGAGCTGCTGCAGCTCGTTACATAGAAGCACGATTAACTCCTTTTGCACTAGAAGTCGTTTTCAACCCTAAAACAACAGAGTGGTCACCTTCTTATGATGGGCGAAATAAAGAACCAGATAATTTACCGGTAAAGTTCCCATTGCTTTTAGCACAAGGTGTAGAAGGGATTGCTGTGGGGCTTTCTACCAAAATTCTACCTCATAATTTTAATGAATTAATTGATGCCTCTATTTTTCATTTAAAAGGAAAGAAGTTTACATTGTATCCTGATTTTTTAACTGGTGGATATGTTGATGTCAGTGATTATAATGATGGACAAAGAGGTGGTAAAATTCGTGTTCGTGCAAAAATTCAACAAGAAGATAAAACTACACTAAAAATTACAGAAATTCCTTTTGGCACAACTACAGGAAGTCTAATTGACTCCATTTTAAAAGCCAATGACAAGGGAAAAATTAAAATTAAAAAAATAGAGGACAATACCTCAGAAAATGTAGAAATCCTTGTTCACCTTATATCCGGGATTTCTCCTGATAAAATGATTGATGCACTTTATGCATTTACCGATTGTGAAACTTCCATTTCACCCAATGCCTGTGTTATCAACAAAGACCATCCTGAGTTTTTAAATGTTTCTCATATTCTCAAAAGCAATACCAATCATACTGTTGATTTACTAAAAAGAGAATTGGAAATTGAACTAAATGAACTACAGGAGCAGTGGCATTTCTCTTCTTTGGAACGAATTTTTATAGAAAACAGAATTTATCATGACATTGAAGAAGAAGAAACATGGGAAGGCGTCATTCAAGCAATTGATAAAGGACTGAAACCCCATATAAAACACTTACTTAGAGCTGTAACCGAAGAAGATATTGTCCGACTGACAGAAATTCGAATCAAAAGAATTTCTAAATTCGATTTAGACAAAGCACAACAACATATAGAATCTCTTGAAGAGAAGATAGAACAAGTCAAACACCATTTGGAGAATTTGATTGAATATGCTATCAATTACTTCAAAAAACTAAAAGAAAAATATGGAAAAGGGCGGGAGCGAAAAACAGAAATCCGTGTATTTGACACCATTGACGCCACAAAGGTTGCTGCTGCCAACGTTCGTTTTTATGTTGATAGAAAAGAGGGGTTCATAGGTACATCATTGCGAAAAGACGAATTTCTATTCGAATGCTCTGACATAGATGACATTATTATTTTCCGAAAAGATGGAACTACGATGGTCACAAAAGTTGATTCTAAAACGTTTGTAGGAAAAGACATTCTCCATGTTGCCGTTTGGATTAAAAAAGACAAAAGAACCATTTATAATCTCATTTATAGAGATGGTAAAAATGGAGCATCTTATCAAAAACGGTTTTCCGTAACTAGTGTTACACGAGATCGTGAATATGATTTGACCAATGGCACTAAAGATTCTGAAATTCTCTATTTTTCTGCCAATCCAAATGGTGAAGCAGAAGTTGTTCAGGTTTTACTAAAGCCAAGCCAACGGTTAAAAAAATTAAAACTCGATATTGATTTTTCTGAACTAGCCGTAAAAGGACGAAACAGTAAAGGTAATGTTGTAACAAAATATCCGGTAAAAAAAGTTGAACTAAAGGAAGAAGGTGTATCAACACTTGCTCCTAGAAAAATTTGGTTTGACGATACCGTTAAAAGACTAAATGCAGACGGACGCGGAGAATTACTTGGGGCATTTAGGGGTACAGACAAAATTCTTACAATAAACGACCAAGGAGAAGCCAAACTCACCTCTTTTGATTTGAGTAACCGCTATGATGATGATTTTTTGATTTTGGAAAAGTGGAATCCTGCAAGACCAATTTCCTGTATTTATTATGATGCGGATAAAGAACGCTATTTTGTAAAACGTTTTTTACTTGAAGACACCCTAAATCCACAGCCTTTCTATTTTTCAGAAAATTCCAATTCTTTTGTAGAAATGGTCACAACACAGAAAATTCCAATTATAGATTTACTTTTTTCAAAAGTAAAAGGAGTAGAACGTGATCCGGAAGTAATTAATTTAGAAGAGTTTATTTCCGTAAAAGGGATAAAAGCACAAGGAAACCAACTCACAACCCACAAAGTCAAACAAATTAATTTACAACCACCTGTTGAAGAGCCTGAAGAGGAAATTGAAATTTCCAATGAAAATGATGAATTGGAAGGGCTCACGGGAGAGCAAGGTTCACTTTTTGATTAATTAAAAATAGTTTTGAATAATTTCATATGTCATTAATTACCATTATCATCATAGGAATTACCGTCCTTTTCAGTTTACAGGGATTCAGCAATTATAACCTTTTTCAGCGGTACAAATTTCAACCTGCAGCAATTACACAAGGAAAACAGTATGACCGTTTACTAACTTCGGGCTTTCTACATGTAGATATGATGCATCTTATTTTCAATATGCTGACACTCTACTTCTTTGCAGATATCGTCATTCAGTTTTTTGCTATGCAATTTAGAAGTTACTCCACAGGAGCCGTTATTTTTGCTGTGCTTTACTTACTTTCTATCATGGGAGGAAATTTATTGGCATTATTTTTTCAGAAAAATAACCCAAATTATTCTGCAGTTGGAGCCTCGGGTGGAGTTTTGGGAATTGTAATGGCGGCTATTGCTATTCTTCCCACAGAAATTCAGATTTATGGTTTTATTCCGGGTTGGATATTCGCCATCGGTTATCTTGGCTATTCAGTATATGGAGTTCAAACGCAATTGGGGAATATAGGTCATGAGGCACATTTAGGAGGAGCAATCGTAGGGTTAGCCGTTCCTCTAATTATGAATCCTGCATTGTTTCAAAAAAATATGATTTATATCCTCTGTATGCTTGTTCCAATTGTAGTTTTGTTAGTCATGGCAATTCGTGCAAGAAAGTAGAGGTTAATCTATATGCTTTAATTGTTCAAAAATAATAAATGCCTCACTCCAACAGGCTTGAAAATTAAAGCCACCGGTTATGGCATCTATATTTAGGATTTCACCGGCAAAAAATAAATTTGGAATTAATTTACTTTCCATTGTTTTAAAGTTAACTTCCTTCAAATCAACACCACCGGCTGTAACAAATTCATCCTTGAACGTTGATTTACCTTTTACTGAATAAATTCCTTGTGTTAACTCTTCAGATAATTGTTGAATTTGATTTTTTGTTAAATGAGAATATGTCAAATTTGGAGATAGATTACAAATCTCTACAATGCGTTGCCAAAATCTTTTTGGAAATGAAAATGGATTTGTTTTAACAACAGATTTTTTACTGTTTCCAAGTTTAAATTCATTTAGAAATTCACAACATTCATCAAAGTATTTGTCTACGAAATTAATTTTTATATCGAAGGTATATTGCAAATCAAATAAATCCAAAGCACCCCAAGCAGAAAGTCGTAAAATAGCTGGGCCACTTAATCCCCAATGTGTGATGAGCAATGGGCCATCTGCCTCCAATTTTAATTTAGGAATTGAAATATGAACATGCTCAAAACTAACACCCATCAGATTTTTGAGTCGATTATCTTTGATGTTGAAAGTAAAAAGAGAGGGAACAGGCTTTACAATTGAATGCCCAATATTTTGGATGATCTCCATTGATTTTACACTACTTCCAGAAGTGAAAATCACTTTTTCAAATTCATATTCTCCATGTTTTGTTTTAATAAAAAAGGAATTATTTATTTTTTGAATGCTTTGAACTCCCTCACTTAGTCGGATTTCTACTTGATTTTTTTCAACACCATCCATTAAACATTCAATAATGCTCAAAGATGAATTAGAAACAGGAAAAATCCGGTTATCATTTTCAATTTTTAGCTCAACACCATGATTTTGAAACCACGCCATAGTATCACCCGGCTGAAACTGATGAAAGACACTCAGTAATTCCTTTTTTCCTCGTGGATAAAAAGTTACCAATTCCTTTGGGTCAAAACAAGCATGACTTACATTGCACCTACCACCTCCTGAAATTCTAACCTTTTGCAAAGGTGTAGAAGATTGCTCAAAAATCATGGTTTGGCTACCTAGACTCTCTCCTAAATTAGCTGCTGTAAAGAACCCGGCAGCACCTCCACCAATTATGGCAATTTTTTTCATGTGTTATATTTATCGTTTTTTAAAGGGCATATGGAAGACTCAAATTAACATCTTACTTTTGATCATAGATGTTCCATTCGTCAAAAATACAATGAGGAGAATGAAGATAAAAACGAATTTAAATTCCTTTTCACCAAAAGTGAATTTAGTACCTTTGCAAAAAACACTGAAGCATGCAACTTTTGGATGGGATAAAACTAGCTCGTGAAATTAAACAAGAAATTAAAGGAGCAGTAGAATTAGCAGTAAGTCAAGGGAAAAGAGCACCTCATTTGGCTGCAATTCTAGTGGGGAATGACGGAGCAAGTCAGACATATGTGAAAAATAAAATCAAAGACTGTCAACAAGTTGGATTTGAATCTTCATTGGTTCGTCTTCCTAATACGGTTTCTCAAACCGAATTGATTGAAGAAATTCAAAAACTAAATACACAAGAGAGTTTAGATGGTTTTATAGTTCAATTACCTTTACCTCCACAAATTGATCAAGAAGAAATCATTGAAGCAATTGACCCAAAAAAAGATGTAGATGGTTTTCATCCGGAGAATTTTGGGAAAATGGCATTAGATATGAGTACGTTCCTTCCGGCAACTCCTTTTGGAATTTTGGAAATGTTGGAGCGTTATGAAATCCCAACTAAAGGAAAACATACTGTAATCATTGGTAGAAGTAGGATTGTAGGGCGACCAATGAGCATATTAATGGGGCGTAAAGACTTTCCGGGTAATAGTACGGTGACACTTACTCACAGCCATACTGAAAATTTAGCAGACTACACAAAAAATGCAGACATCGTCATAACAGCACTAGGTGTACCTGAATTTTTAAAAGAGGATATGATAAAAGAGGGAGCGGTTATTATAGATGTAGGAATTACTCGGGTTGATGATGATTCTGAAAAAGGATATAAATTGGTGGGTGATGTAGATTTTGATAATGTGGAAAAAAAGGCATCTTGGATAACACCCGTTCCGGGAGGAGTTGGTCCTATGACACGAGCAATGCTATTGAAGAACACACTTTTGGCATACAAGCGAAATACTAAGTGATAACTCTAAAGTCCATTTCTGAACAGCAGTCTAAATTATTGAGTGAAGGTAAAATGCTTCCGGTTATGGAACATTTCTATACTTTACAGGGAGAAGGTACTCATGCTGGAAAAGCCGCTTATTTTATCCGTCTAGGCGGGTGTGATGTAGGTTGTCATTGGTGTGATGTAAAAGATAGTTGGGATGCC
>JBKEAG010000031.1:0-4324 GCA_047972025.1 Moheibacter sp. | reverse complement strand
CTACCAATGCTTATTTGGTGTTGTTCAAATTCTTTTTCTAAAGCAATCATTAATTTTCTAACGCCTTCCCGAGGAAGAATTTTTCTTCTTTGATTGACGACACCAACGATTTTGGCTTCCCAATTTTCCCTTGAAGCAAATCTATTTTTGAATTTATAATACGCATCTCTTTGCAGCTTGAATTCTCTACATATTTTGGATATGGACTGCTTTTGTGTTCTGTTGTCGGTTGCTTTCATTAGTGCTTGATGTTTAGTTTTTTTTTAAGTTCATAGACATCTTTATAGCCTAATTTTTCGGCAGCCACTTCGAGATAAGCATCAGAAACTAGCCCTTCCAAATCCTTTTTTAATAACAGTTCTTTAAGCGTTTTAATCTCTTTTTGTAGTTCTTTAATTCTGGAAATTTCGTCTTTGGTTTTCACGGTTACTTGTTTGTTCATTAAATCTTTACGTTCGTACTTTTTAATCCATTCGTTGATGGTAGAGGCATTGATACCGTATATTCTACCAAGCTGACGTTTAGAATGGTTTCCTTTACTAAGTTCGTCTAAAATTTTGAGTTTGAAGGGTTCGCTGTACCGTCTCACGGTTTTGTTGTTTTTATACATATACTAATTGAAGTTGTGTATACATATTTCAGGACGGGGCAAAATTGCCACTAATGGTCTCGGCTATGAGTAGTTACGTGGGTTAGCACTTAACTCTGCAAGTACACACCAAACTGAAAATTCTCACGGATTTTCAGAAGTAGGCGAGAACAAACAATTACTTATAGCCATTGTTGGCAACTGGTTTTTATTTTTCAAATTCAAACCATTTTTTAAGCATATAAACTTTGTCAATAGTCTTTCCGTTTTTTATTATTTCTATTTTCAAAAATTCATTTTCGGGTGCAATATATTTCAATTCAATATCTTTCATTCCATTTGTGTCATAAAATGCTCCATATTTACAACTAAAAGGATTATTCTCAACCTCATTTGTAAATACTGATAGTAAAATCATTTTTTCCGAATAGATGTCTTTGTCTTTGTATCCAAAAATTCTGTGGTCTTTTTTCATACTCGCTGTCATCCAAATAGAATTATCTTTTTTGATAAAAGCTTTTCCCATATATTGAGAATCAATTTCCGCAATAATTCTTACTGAACCATTGCAAACATCTCCTTCTTCAGTTCCGCTTACCCATTCTTTTAAAGTCTCAATTCTTTTATCGGTTAGTTCTTTTAAATAGAATGCTCTACAAGTCGGATGAATTGAACCATATATTTTATCTGTGTAATTTGTGAATTTCATTTCCATTTCAGCATCTCGGAATTGAATCCAAAGTCTTTGTGATTTTTTAAGGTTTTCCACAAATACTGTGTCCGATTTATATTCAGATAATATGGTCTTATATATTTTATTCAATGTTTTGTCGGACTTATTAAATCCTGCATATGCTTCTTTATTCATTTTCGCTTGAGTTTGCGAAAAACAACCAAAACTAAATGTTAAAATTATGAATGTAAGTAGGTTTTTCATTGTCTTTTTCAACTTGTTGCCAACGGTCTCGGCTATGAGTAGTGCGGGGTTTTGAAGCCGAAACTTTCGGTTTTACACGAACCCGAGCGAGCCATTTTTATATTGGTTAAATTCTCCAACTAATATACAAATTGCGAGCGAATTAGAAAGACCGACTTTTGAATTTTTCCTTTAATCCCGCATTACTTATAGCCATTGTTGGCAATAGTTTTTATTTTCCAAAGAGTTTTTTCCAAAATCTCTTCTTTTCTTTTTTAGGTTCTACGTTAGTCACTTTATATTCAGCTTTTGATGATATTTCACCAGCGTTTAGATTTTGACTTTTTTCTATTTCCGCAATTTGTTCCATCGCAGCTTGTTGATAAAGCAATGCTCCTTCTGGGTCACAGTTAAATAAATTAGAATAACAAGAAGAATTGTTTAAATCCATAGGATTCGGTTCAATTACTTCGGTTGCTTCTAAAAGTCCTAATTGATTTTCTTTGGCAAAGTTTAAAGCTTTTAAAAAAACATTAATTCTGTTGTGAGAAAATAAATCGTCTAGCTCATTTCTAATTTCGGGCTTATTTTCATAGTCGTTTAGCAAATCAATCACTTTGTTTTTTGGAATATAAACTCCTGAACAATAATTCTCAATAATTTGATTGTTTACATTTGCTGTCAATTTTTCACTCGAAACTATTTCATTCCATTTCTTATAATATTCTTTGAATATTTGATTTTCCGAAAACGAGAGTGCAGAACCTCTAGTATAGAAGTATTTTTGAAAAAAACCTTGAACTACTGCAACATAATATCCGTGACTTTTATCGAAAACATCATCTATTTTAGTTTCTAAACCAACATTTATAGTTTCCTCATACTTTTCTTTGTAGAAATCTTCAATCTTGTTTTCAGTCGATAATTTTTCAATCAACTCTTGATTATCTAGTACATCAAAATACCATTCATTTATTTGTTTTTCCGATATTGGATGATAGCTTATATCCCAACCCATAATTATTAAGTTTTTCGTTTGTTTAAATTATTGCTAACGGTTGGTACATGTTGTCGGGGCGGATTTCGGAGAGCGTTCCTGTCCGAAGGACACGGAACTGCGATGCGAGAATCCGCAGTTGGCGTACCACCGAACCCCGCCCTGCAATATGTACTTTGTTAGGTGCTGGCATTATTTCGTTTTTATCTCTCTTAGTCTATTTTTTGTGTCTTTATACACGTCTTTCATTTTCAATCCTTTATCTAGTTCCTTCAATTGTCGTCTATTTTTTAAAACATATATTAGAAATGTTACAGTTCCTAAATCAACGTATAAATCCTTTAAGTCAAATACGAACCAAGGTTTAAGGTAAATGTAGTCAAGTGTCCCATTTTTCCATATTAGATTACCAATCAACGCACAGATAACAGCAGCCATCATAAATATTATGGCTAAATCAATCAGTTTTTTATTCGTAGAAATATTGTTTCTAATAAAGGGAAAAAACATCGGGATAAGAATCCCAATCAATATGAACAATACAACATGAGGAATAAGACCAACGTTTATTCCAAAATTCTTATTCATTAATGTATTTACCCAACTATGCTTTACGTTAAATGTTGGTTTAAATTCAAAAAGTGAAGGAATAATTTCAAAATTTATATCGCCGAAAAAATTATGAATCAAAATCTTTATAGCTTGGTCAATAATTATTAGAATCAAAATCCATGTTATAATATTGCGTGTTTTCATATCAAATCGTTTTCAATCCTTTTTTATAAATCCTGCTTTTACAAATTGTTTTTGCCCTAATCGGATTATTCTGTTGATTGTTTATGTTTCATCCTTTGGTGGTTCGTCCTGCTTGCACCTAGCGTGCTCGGCTATGAACAGTTGGGGATTTTATGCCCTGACTTTTCGGTTTAACACCGACCTTTGTTTTATGTTTATAGTTTCGTTTTATCACTTTCGCCCCAATTGTTTATAGCCATTGTTAGCTACAGTAATTTTTAATAAATATTTTGTTCAAATTCTTTAGCTATATCTTTATTCGTGTTTTTTTCTAAAAGCAGAATCAAATCTCTCGTATTTGAAATCTTACTACTATATACTTGTTGTAAAAAAATTGTCATCTTTTCTTTTCCAATTTTCTGTTCTAATTTGTATAAAATATATGCTCCTTTCAGATATGCAATTGAATACCAGTCATCATTATCTGGTGATGTTTGTGAAATCTTTGTGGGGTTTTTATAAGCCGTTTCATATTTGCTTAGGAGTTTTGCAAACTTTTCTTCCGATAGTTTTTCTTTCATCCACAACAATGCGGAAAATTCGGCAAATGATTCATTCAACCATTCATCATAATTTCCAAAAGGTGCATTTATCCACCATAAATGAGCAATTTCGTGAGAAAGTGTTTGTTTATCTCTATTTGTAAAATCACTGTTGAGTGATAATGATATGAATCCCTTTCTAGCATAAGACATCTGATGTGCAAAAGGATTCACGGCTACGATTAATTCGTTAGAATCATCTGTTCCGAAAATTCCCGTGTAAAAGTTATAAATATTATCTGAGGTGTTTTGAATGTCTTTTATTTGCCCATTTGAAAGTTGAGTACCATAAAACTTGATTTTTTTATTTTTTGAATTGAAAATTTGAAAATCATTCGAAATCACTACAGGAATATCGAAATAATTCGGCTCTATGTTGATTTGTGTGGGTAATGTAATAAAGTTTAGATTTGTTTTATGAACAGTGAACAAATATTTGGCATAGCCCTTGGCTTGCAAGCGCCGTGGAGGATAACAGGAGTTGA